>JAJDXU010000051.1 GCA_022823105.1 Dehalococcoidia bacterium | reverse complement strand
CGGCGAGAAGCGGTCGTCGGGGTCGAAGGCGTCCACCACCGACGGGATGCCGTGGTTCTCAGCCCAGTCCATGCTCTTGAACAGCTTGGCCGCCAAGTAGGCGTCGCAAATGACGCCGCCTGCGATGTTCGACGGGAAGATGGCCCGCACCCGCTCCGGGCGGCGCACCGCGCAACCCAGCGAGATGGCCGCCCCGAACGACCCGCCGCCCAGGTACGCCTGCTCGATGCCCAATGAGTCCATGAGGCCGAAAACATCGTCGCATACCATGTCCCAGGTCTGCACCACCATCGGGCTGCGCGACTGACCGCCGAAGCGCCGGTCGTACACCACCACCCGGTGCTCCTGGGAAAGAGCCTCGATCACGGGCTGATAGCTGCTGGCGGCGCCCTGGAGCCCACCCGGTGAAAGGATGATGGGCGGTCCGCTGCCCGATTCCTCGTAATAGATATCTGCCCCGTTCACTTTCGCAGTAGCCATCGTCATACCTCCCGGTAGTAATACCCGCAATCATGCGGAGCGTCGTCACAGATTCGATTTTTGAGCAGGGAGCGGAGTGAGGGCCGCGGGCCCGCCGTCCGTTTGCCCGCTGACCGGCCAAGTTGAGGAATCAACTGATTTCCGCGATGGCCTCGATCTCCAGGTCCAGTCCAGGTTCAGCCAGGGCGGTGATTTCCACCAGCGTGTTGGCCGGGTACTGGCCCTGGAAACACTCGGCGAACTGCGCCGCCTGGTCCTCGCGGATCTCCTGCCAGGCCGGCACGCTGGTGACGAAGGTCGTGATTTTCACGATATCCGAGGCGCTGCCGCCCTCCTCCTCCACGATGCGCCGGATCCGGTCGAGGGTAACTCTCAGCTGGTCGGACATCGACCCACCCTGTGCATCGGTGCCCCGGGCGGTGCAGCCGGCAATGAACAGCAGGTTGCCCACGCGAACGCCGCGGCTGAATGTCGGACCGGACGGCGCAATGTCGGGGTAGTTGTTCCTGATCTTTTCCATGGAGAGACTCCTGAGTTCCAGGTTGTAGGACTGTGGTTGGGCCCGGCACCGGGGTTTCGGGCCGGATGTAACGGCGTCTGGATCGGGGACGTGGCAGGTTGTATTGCGTCCTAAACCGACGTTTGCGTTATCACCCGAGGCGCGACTTTGCGTGAGAGCCACCTGCCGTCGTCCGACGTGCCGAGCAGTTGCCCGTCCCGGACGATAACCTTGCCGCGCAGGATCGTCATGATCGGGTAACCCTCGCACTCGAATCCATCCCAGATCGAGTAGTCGGAGTTGGCGTGCAGCTCATCTATGGTGATCGTTTTCTTCAGGTTCGGGTCAAATATCACGATGTCGGCATCGCTGCCCACGGCGATGGCGCCCTTCTGAGGGTACATCCCCAGGATCTTGGCGGCGTTGGTGGACGTGATGGCCGCAAACCGTTGCAGGTCAATCCGACCCGTCGCGGCCAGCTTGGTGTACGTCACCGGCATGCGTGTCTCGATGCCGTTGTGGCCGCCGCATAGGGTGCGAATGGTGTCGCCGGCCAGCTTGATGTTTTTGTAGGTGGTCCATTCGTCGGTGGCCGTGGTGCAGATGGGGCCGTCCACCAGGCCCTGTTGCAGGGCGTCGCGGTCATCGGAGAACTTGATGGCCGGATAGGTGTGGATCGCCAGGCCGTCCGGCTTGAGATAGTCGTCGCAGGTGAACTCAAGGTAGTTGTGCAGGGCCTCGCCATAAACCGGCAATTGAGCGGTCCGGGCTTCGGCGATGGCGGCCACGCCTTCCTTGGCGGTGGTGTGGACAAAATAGATGCCGGTTTCGGTTTGCTGCGCCAGCCTGACCACCTTGCGGAAGGAGATGTCCTCGGAGATATTGTTGTGGGCCAGATGGAGGTTGGAGGCATGGTCCCGGCCCTCGCGTTCCAGCTTCTCCTCCATGTAGGTAACGATGTCGTCCTCTTCGGCATGGACCGCCATGATGCCGCCGTGCTTTCCCACCTGCTGAAAGATCTCCCAGAGATGCCCCATGGGCACGCGAGCGTGGAAAGTCGTGAAAATCTTGAAGCTGGCGACGCCCGATTGAATGGCCTCCGCGATCTCGCCCAGGGTGCTGGGCGGGATGGCCCCGGCCAGGATGTAATGGAACGTATAGTCGGTGTAAGAATGGCCGCTGAATATATTCCGGCGCAGTTCAATCTGTTCCATGATGGGATCAGACGGAGGCACTGCCCCGGGGGTGAGCGGGAGCGCTCCAGCGAAATCCACGTAGGTGGTGACTCCGCCGAACGCCGCCGCCCGGCTGGCGGCCTCCGGTGGCTGGGTGAAGACGCCTTCGTCGCCCCCCGCCCAATAATCGGGAACGGGAACGTTGATGTGCGCGTGCGGTTCGATTCCGCCGGGCAGCACTATCATGTTCGTCGCATCAATCGTTTCCACCTGCTCCAGGCCGTCCAGCACTCCCGGGGCGGCCACCGCTACGATCTGCTCTCCCTGGATCCCCACGTCCATTACTCCCACGCCGTCGGGCGTTACCACCGTACCGCCTTTGATGATCAAGTCCAGCATGATGCCCTCCAAACCTGACGCTTTCCACATCTTTCTTCATGTAGCCCAACGCGGGTTCACCCCGGTTGCGGCGATTATACCTTTATATGCGCAAAGGGCGGCGGTGGCTTTTGACCCGGGCATCCTGAGACGGCTGGGGCGGATGCGGGTTCGCATCGAGCCGCGCTTCGTATGAGCGGCAGCGGGCGCCGGGTACTTGGTTTCGGCGCGACTCTCGCCGTCATATCCAGTCACCCGACCTGCTGGGGGGTAATATTGACACGCATTTGTTACATATACGCAACACTTCGTTAACATGACTGTGCGTTCGTAACGAAATATGGTATTCTGGCGCGTCGGGGACCCCAAATAAGTGGCAACCAACATGTCACTGCGCCGGGACTCTCCGGCGGCAGCAACGAACACATAACATGGTACGAATATGTCATCTATGCTCAAATCCCAAGACTCTTCAGTAACAGACCAATCTATCGGGGGTCAAAGTTCGGTCATTGACAAGCTGCTTAGGCTCAATGAAGCCTGTCTCCGCCTATCCGAAACCCTGGAGTTGGATGGCGTATTGCAGGTGTTCACGGACAGCGCATGTGACCTGACGGGCGCGCGCTACGGGGTGGTGGCGCTGTTCGACAATGCTGGCGGTTTTTCCCACACCATTACCTCTGGAGTTGAACCGCACCAGCTCGAACGGATGCAGACACCTCCCGTGGGAAACGGCCTGCTGGGATACCTCAACGAAACGGATGGCGCACTCAGAGTCGCCGATATCGCGAGTCATCCCAGGTCAGTGGGGTTGCCACCGGACCATCCGGCGATGACCTCATTCCTGGGAGTCCAGGTCCGGCATGATGGCCAGCACCTCGGCAATATCTATCTCGGAGAAAAAGCGTACGGGCCGGAATTCACTCAACAAGACGAAGACCTGCTGCGCCGATTCGCCCAGCACGCCGGCGCGGCGATCTCCAATTGCCGAAAACTCGAACGGGAATTGAAGATCAAAACCGATCTGAAGCCGCTGGTGCAGATCGCCCCGGTGGGACTGGTAGTTTTCGACGCGAAAACCGGGGCAATCTTGTCGTGTAACCAGGAATGCCAACGACTCGCCGGCGAATCCGGGATGGCCGCCACTACCTGGGACGAGATGCTCACCGTGCTTTCGTTACGGCGGGGCGATGGCAGTGAACTCAAGGCCGGCGATCGGCCGACGATGCTTGTCATGCAAAGCGGCGAAGTGGTACGGGCCGAGGAGATGGAACTCCACTTCAACGATGGTCGTGTTATC
>JAJDXU010000391.1 GCA_022823105.1 Dehalococcoidia bacterium | reverse complement strand
CCAACCGGAAGCCGAAACGGTTGAAATACTATGGGAAATTTCCGACCAGGATGTGGACCGCGCCAAGAAATTCATCGCGCTACCCTGGCTGGTTGATGACGTCACACAGACCGAAGCCGCTCTTCTGTCTGACCTGCGGTTTCTCGCCCGCTACGACTTAACGTTGGCCGACAAATTCATCGCCTTCCCTTGGCTAGTGGACGACGTAACGCAAACTGAAGCCGGGATCTTGTCGGAATTGCAATATATCGCCCGCGATGATGTTGCATTAGCCACCCGACTAGGAGACTTGCCTTGGTTGGTAGACGGTTTGGATGAATTCGAGCTAACCGCCATTGAACGCTTGGCTTGGCTTGGCTTGCAGATCAGGATGTGAAGTTGGCAATGTCAATAGCTGGCAAACCTTGGTTGGATGATAGTTTGACCGAGGATGCGGCTCGCTCAGTGAAAAGCCTGTACTACATCACGGATGAAGACGCGACGCTGGCCCGCCGCATCGTGAATATGCCCTTCCTGGAAACCCTGGAACCGACCGATACAGCTGCGTTGGAAGCCCTGTCCTGGCTGGCCTATACCGAGATTCTCGCCCTGCGCGAAGTGCTGGCCCACCCGACGCTCCAAGACGGCATCACCGATGATTGGGCACCCGTAGTCGCCCTGATGGACAGCGTGAACGAAGCGGCTCCGGCCTTCCTCCGTCCTCTGCTGGACCCGCAGCAGGCCACCGTGGAACGCCGCTCCATAACACTCCCTCATACTGGAACCACCGACCTTGCTATCATCCGCACGTCTCCGGGCGTACCACGCAGTATGGACCTGCTCGAACATAGCGTTTCCGGCATCGAACAATTCATGGGAGTCGCCTTGCCGACCAATTATGTGGGTCTGCTCTTTGGCACCGCAGTGCTGGGCTACTCTCATGGCACCCACTACGGCAACTACTTGGTGATGCTGCCTGAGTATGATACCGACGATGGCAGCGATTCTGCTAATTACGCGGGGCGTTTGATGGCCCACGAAGTGGCCCACTCCTATTGGCGCGACAATCCCAACTGGCTCGACGAGGGCTTAGCCGAACTGCTGGCAGGCATATCAGAAAACCGGCGCACCAAGGTGCCGGTGACCGTCGACTATACCTACTGCCCGGCCGGCGACAATATCGCTCTGCTGGAACGCTTGGACGCCGCAGGAGTCATCTACGATTACCGCTGCAACTATGCCTTGGGCGGTCAGTTTTTCCTCGAACTCTATAACAGCCTTGGCGATGATGCCTTCAGCGAGGGAATCCGCAATCTTTATCTATCGTCCGTGGTCGAGGATTACACTGATGAATTTGACGGCTCTCCAGTAGGCATTCGCCAGATCCAGGACGCTTTCCGATCGCACGCTGCTACAGTGGCCCCTATTATCGACAAGTGGTACCACGGTTCGAGCCCTCAATAGCGGGGATACGGAACCCTAAACTAACGATGACCCCACGCAGGGGCGGGTTTCAAACCCGCCCTTACTTTATACTGCCCGCACCTCACATAATGTTTGGCTATCGATTACTCGCACCGGAGGGAACACCATGAAATCCATCACCATCGACCGCTCCAAACGCCTCAAGGAGGAACCCCAATTCGGACACAACCGCTGGCACCCCGACATCCCGCCCATCGTCGAGGTTGACCCAGGCGAGGAGGTCGTCCTCGAAACCCGCGACGCCTCCGACTCCCAGATCCAGCCCAATATGACGGAGGCGCATCTGGCTGGCCTGGATGCAAAGGTAGGACATCCCCTCACCGGCCCCGTGTACGTCAAGGGCGCCGAACCCGGCGACTTGCTGGAAATCGAGTACGTTGACATCACCGCTCAACCCCGTGGCTGGACCCGCAACCGTCCCGGCGCCGGTTTCCTCAGCGACGTTTTCACCGACCCCTACCTGGTGCACTGGGACATCGCCGACGGCTGGGCCACCTCATCCCAACTCCCCGGCGTCCGCATCCCTGACGGCTCCTTCATGGGCACCGCTGGCCTCGCTCCATCCCACGAGCAGATGGCCGCCTGGGCCGCCCGCGAGGCGGATTGGGTGAACCGTGGTGGTACTGCCGCGCCTCCCGATCCCGAGGATGCAGTGCCCGCCGGCGGTCGGATCGCTAACGAGGGCCTTCGCACCATCCCGCCGCGCGAGAACTGCGGCAATATCGACGCCAAGCAGATTACCACCGGTTCCAGATTGTTCATCCCCGTGGCCGTCCCCGGCGGGCTATACTCCGCGGGCGACGGGCACTTCGCCCAGGGCGACGGCGAGGTCTGCATCACCGCCATCGAGATGGGCGCAACCTGCGCCGTACGCTTCGCAATCCACAAGGGACAGGCCGCCCGGCATAACATAACGATGCCCCGCTACGCTCACCCGGATTACTTCCTCCCGCCGGAATGGGCCGCGCCGCGGAATTTCACCGCCACCGTCGGCTACCCAATCCGGCCCGACGGCACCCAGGAAGGCCTGGACAGCCTCACGCTGGCCGCCCGCAACGCCCTCCTCAACATGATCGACCTGCTCCAGGAGCGCGGCTGGACCGCGCAGCAGGCATACATAATCAGCAGCGTCGCCGTCGACCTCCGCGTCAGCAACATCGTCGACCTGCCTAACGTCACCGTCTCCGCCTTCCTCCCGGAGAACATTTTCAACGGCTGATTCGTCACACCCGTCCACACACCAAAGCGCCCCGGCCATTTGCCACCGGCCGGGGCGCTTTTTGTCCTTCGCCACAGCGAAGGACCGGGCGCGCCGTCGGGTCAGCTCGCCTTTGACCCGGCGGTTTGCCCGCGCTGCGCCGTCGTCTGTGCCACCAAACGGACGGCGTAGTTTCACTGGTTGATGCGCTTTACCTCGAGGATTTCGCCGGGAGCCAGGGCGACCCGGCGCACGTTGATGCCCAGCTTGAGCATCCAGTAACCCAGCGTCGCCTTGCTGACGCCCAGGGTGTCCGCCGTCGCCGTCAGCCCTTGGTCGTTCACCAACTCGGGCAACAATCGCTCCAGAGGCTGGTCAAACTCCTTTTCTACGCGCATCATCAATTTCGTTTTCCGTGCCATAGTACACCTCCGACGTGCACTGGTCTTTCGCTCACCCGCGGGCGTCCGGCCCACGATATTGCATTTTTTTGCTCGAATTCCTTACACTCCCCAAATTTAGCGACAATCTGAATCGATGTCAAGACCAGACATAAAAGTTTCTAAAACATTTTTTATAATCTTTTAGAACGGGCCTGATCACGAACCTATTCTGGCACAGCGCCCAACTGGACGCCAGCAGTCCGGTTACGGTTTTTCACGAATTTCTCGACCTTGCGCCGGCTGGCTCAGTTCCGTCGCCAAGGCCGGACATCCGCAGAAGCGAGGGGCGAATATCGAGTAGGAGCCGCCACCTGGCGATCGGTCCTGGTTTCCGCCGAGATCCGACGCTCACCAGGCGGAGGTGTAACCCGCACGCCAACGACGGAACGCGAGCTATGAACGCTGAATGTATCGAAATACGCGCCCGTCAGTGTAATGTACTCGTCCCTGCGGGAATTTTACCCGTACCGAACCCATGCGATGTACTAATATCCGGTTGAGGGCGGTACGCGGGTCTGAAACACGTCGTGGGAATCCCGGTGGTGTAGTGCGGTCCCCGCTTGCTCAAGGGCGTAGCGCTGCATTTGCTACATCGAACACGGCAGTCGTTGGTTGAGTGGTACACATGAGTACACGTAATTTTATGCGGATGGCAAAGGCTCGAATGTAGTTAGTGTATTGTCCCCTTAACGGGTTTTTCGTGTACTTGATACACGTATGCTGTGCGTTGTTGCATGCTACCGAAATGTACTTGTTGCACGCGTTCGCGGTTGACATTCCCCACATCCTTGCCTACTCTCCCTCTGGCCTTCCTGGCCCACAAATCGCACCTATGGAGCCATCGCTGTGAACATCCCAACTCTACGTGACGTCCTTCAAGCTCGGGCAACCATCGCTCCCCACTTTCCGCGCACGCCCCTGACCTTTTCCGCCGCGCTCAGTGAACACCTGGACGCTGAGGTGTACCTGAAGCACGAAGAGCACCTGCCCCTCGGCGCGTTCAAGGCCCGTGGAGGCATCAACCTGCTCGCCAGCATGTCGAAGGAAGAACGCGCCCGTGGCGTTATCACGGCCAGCAGCGGCAACCACGGCCAGTCAATCGCCAGCGCCTGTCGCATGTTCGGCGCTCGTGCCATGATCGGCCTCCCGGTTGACGCCAACCCCAACAAGGTGGCTTCAATGCAAGCATTGGGCGCTCAGCTGATATTCCACGGCGCCAACTTTGACGAAGCCAGGGAGCACTGCGAACGCCTTGCCCAGGAGGAGGGTTATCGGTACGTGCACCCCGTCAACGAGCCCGCCCTCATCGCGGGAGTCGGCACTGCAAGCTTGGAAATCATCGAGGACTTACCCGACGTCGAGGTGATGATGCTGCCCATCGGCGGCGGCAGCGGCGTCTCCGGCGCTTGCGTCGTCGCTGGCGCAACCAATCCCGACATCCAGGTGGTCGCGGTACAGTCGGAAGCGGCGCCGGCAGCTTATCTTTCCTGGCAGCAAGGTCAACTGGTGTCTGCTCCCATGCAGACCTGGGTTGAAGGGACCGCCACCGCCGTCGGCTATGAACTTCCCCAGCAGATCATCCGCCACCGTCTCCACGACTTCCTTCTGGTCAGCGACGATGACATCAAACGCGCCGTTGCCATGTTGGTCGAAAAGGCGCACACCCTTTCGGAGGGTGCGGGCGCGACCGCCCTGGCAGGAGCCGTTCGGCACCCTGAGACGGTGCGCGGCAAAAAGGTGTCCATCACCATCACCGGGTCCAACATCACGCTGGCCCAGCTGCGTGATTGTATCGACCTCTACCTGAACGAATGACCGCTCGTGGCGTCCGCCGCAACCGAACGCGCTCTGGCATTTCACACGAGAACGCCGCCCAGGATTTGGGCGGCGTTCTCGCTTCCTACTGAACTGTCAGCCCAGGCTACCCGCCCGGGAATCCCCGGCTTTCCAGGTATCTCGCCAGTTCGTCCCTTTCAAACTCCGGCATCTCGTGTTCGCCGAATCTGTCGATCAGCCACATCCCGTCGTCCTTCTCTATCATCTGCCCGATCTCCCAGCCCGTGACTCCGATCGTGTCCAATGCGCGCAGCGCCTTGGGCGCCTCGATCGATGGCATGGTCGCCAAAAGCGCGCCCGAGCCGAGCAACCCCATTGGGTCAATATCCAACGCGGCGCAGATCCGTTCGCATTCTGGCAACACCGGCGTGCTTTCGGCCTCGAACACCACGCCCAGTCCCGCGGCCGCCGCGATCTCCCTCAACGCCGTTACTATCCCACCCTCGGTCACGTCGTGCAGACTGTTGACCTGCACCGATTGGCGCAGGGCGCGCGCCGCATCAACCACGCTGATCCCCGGGTCGCCCAGGTATCCCGCTCCCCGCTCTACGGTTTGCGCGTCAACCCCCCGACCTCGTAGGTCGTCAGCGCATTCCGCCGCCAATATCGCCGTCCCTTCAATCGCTATCCCCGTCGTCAGGACGATGCTGTCGCCGTCCCGGGCTCCTTTGGTCGCGACCATCTGGCGCCTGTCCGCCAATTCCCCGAGCATCGTCCCCGCCACGATAGGCCGGTCAATACCCAGCGTTACCTCGCTGTGCCCGCCGATAACGGCCACCCCCAACTCCCGGCACGCATCCGAAATCTCGCCGAACAGCCTCCGTACGTCATCCGCCTCAAACTGGGCGGGAATCAGGACCGTGGGCAGAAACCACCGGGGCTCCGCTCCGCTGCACGCCACGTCATTCGCGTTCACCTGGACCGCGTACCAGCCCACCCTGTCGGTTGCAAACGTGATCGGGTCCGATTTCGCCACGAGGAGTCTGTCACCCATGTCCACCACGGCGCAGTCCTCACCGACAGCCGGGCCCACCAGCACCGCCGGATCAGTCGCTCCCACGTCGGTCAGTAGTTCCGCCAACAACTCCGGCGGCAATTTGCCTGGATTCAACGTGCCTCCTGATCTCCCCGGTTCTACGTCCCAGTTTAGCAAACCCCTGGCGTGCCGCCGATCAAGCGCCGCCCAACGCAGGCACCGAATTGACTCCTCCCTTCCATATATAGAGCGAGTCGTCGCGTTTCCAGCCGCCATCGAGTCTGCTATAATCCACTGTGCTAAAGCCTGCGCTTTAGCCTCGGGTACGGCGCATTCGTCTAG
>JAJDXU010000178.1 GCA_022823105.1 Dehalococcoidia bacterium | reverse complement strand
GGGAAGAGATCGCCTTCAACGAGGCCGGCGGGCATCTCCTTGCCCGATACGGTGCCTTGCCTGCGGTATTCGCCCCAGGCAGAACCGGTGATATATCCGCGGACGATGCACTCGATGTCGATTCGCTCGGCCTTTTTTACCACCATGGCCTGTCGGGCAACGTTGTCCTCCGTGTAGGCCGAGTCTGACATGATCGGGTTGTCGGCGTAGGCCGAAGTTTCCGCAGAGTCGGCCAACGCGACCAGGTGGTTGGGAACGATGTGCTCGGTAAGCCCGAACCAGAAGGCTGACATTCCGTTGAGCGCGGCACCCTTGTCCGGGATGCCGTTGGGGAGGACGACGTCAAAAGCGGAGATACGGTCGGTGGCCACCATCAGCAAAAGGTCGTCGGTCAATTGATAGGTGTCCCGGACCTTGCCGCGGTGCATAGGGTTGGGCATTCGCGTTTCGATAATCATGGCTCTTCTAATCGCAGAGGGTTGTGTCGGATCACGCGAGCACAGGAGCGGGAAGCAAACCGATGCGCTCGAAGTTGTCGTCGATGTAGCGGGTGTAATAACCGTAGTCGAACAGAGCATCCATTTCATCTTCACTGAGATGCTCTTTCGCCTGCGGATCCTGCTTGAGCAGTTGTCGGAAATCCTGCGCGTCGTCCCAAGCCCGCATCGCGTTGCGCTGAACGATGTCGTAGGCCTCTTCGCGGGACAGGCCTTTTTCTTCGACCAGGGCCAGCAGGATGCGCTGGCTGAAAATCAGGCCGCGACTGCTTTCCAGGTTCTGCCACATCCGGTCGGTGTCCACCCTCAACCCGGTGATGACGTGGGTAAAGATGCTGAGGATGTAGTCCAGCATGAGGCAGGTGTCGGGCAGGATGATGCGCTCCGAGGAGGAGTGGCTGATGTCGCGCTCGCCCCAGAGAGCAACGTTCTCCAACGCCGGCACGGCGTTGCCGCGGATGGTGCGAGCCAATCCGCAGATGCGCTCGGTCAACTCGGGGTTGCGCTTGTGGGGCATGGAGGACGATCCGGTCTGCCCGGCGCCGAAGGGTTCTTCCACCTCGTGGATCTCGGTACGCTGCATGCCGCGGATTTCGGTGGCGAACTTCTCCAGCGACGCCGCTACCAACGCACAGGTGGTGATGAAGTGGGCGTACCGGTCCCGCTGCACAACCTGGTTGGACACGGGGGCGACCTTCAGGCCGAGGTGATGGCAGACGCGCTCTTCGATGTGCGGCGGGATGGTGGCGTGGGTTCCCACGGCCCCGGAGATTTTACCCACCCGGATGGACTCCCGGGCGGCTTCCATGCGCTCACGCTGCCGGCGGAGTTCGTCCCACCACAGGGCAAGCTTCAGTCCGAAAGTCATGGGCTCAGCGTGGACGCCGTGGGTGCGCCCCATCATGAGGGTGTCCTTGTGGCAAACCGCCTGCTGCTTGACGGCGTCGATGGCGGCATCGATCTCAGTCAGCAGGAGGTCGGCGGCGGCCACCATCTGCAAAGCCTGGCCGGTGTCGAGCATGTCCGAGGAGGTCATGCCCAGATGCAACCAGCGGCCCTCGGGTCCCAGCGTTTCTGTGATGGAGCGCAGGAACGCGGTCACATCATGACGCGTGGTCTCGAATATGTCCATCATCCGGCTGTGGTTGTAGGTCGCCGATCTCAGCGCCGCCATATCCTCCAGCGGGATCACGCCGGCTTCGGTCCATGCCTCGCAGACCGCGAGTTCGACGTCCAGCCACATGCGGTATTTGTTTTCGTCCGACCAGACCCGTTTCATTTCGGGCCTGGAATACCGGTCAATCACGGCGCCTACGCCTCCGGCGGGGTTTTGTAACGGCTAAACATTTTATCACAGGCCATGCCCGGTTCATTTGAGCCGATCGACATAATGGCGCAGCGAGTCGAGGACCGGACCGAAATCGGTGAACGGGGTGTATTCGATTCCGGCTTCACGGCACATCTCCGCCATCTGCCGGTGGGCGAAAACGGTGTCGGCGACCTCGCCGGCCTCGAAATCCGAACGACCGTCGCCGGCGAAGAATACGTGATAGCCATCTTCCTGGAAGCGTCGTACCATCAAGGCCTTACTGTTGCCCAGTTGGGGCGCGTCCGGGTAGGCGAAGTCGTAAGCGTATCCAACTATGCGACCTCCATCCTCGTCAAACTCGGCGCGAACGGCGTGGACCGGGATGGTCGCATGGCCGGAGATATCCAACAAAGCCTGGATATAGAAATCCAGACCCTGACTGAGGATGCACATGGGAGCCGACCGTTCGCGACAGAACGCGGCCAATTCGGCGAAATGCTCGCGGAAGTGGGCGTGTTCCTGCACGTACGCCTGCATCTCCGATCTGTCGGACCGCATTTGCCGAAAGGTGATCTCCTGGTAGTCCTTCAGGGAGAGTTCACCCTGACGAAAGCGGTCGCGAACGTCAGTCCAAGTGGGATCGCCGAAGCGGTTCAACAACAACTCGGCGACGTTCTGAGCCGCCGCCGTGTCGTCGAAGTCGACCAGCACGGCCGGGGGCCGGCGGTCGGCGGGATCAAGCCTAGCGTTCACGCAACGACTGCCGGTATTTGTCGACGGCATCGCGAATGTCGTCGTGCTTGATGCCCAGGATCTGCGCGGCATAGTAGGCAGCGTTACGGGCGCCCCAGCCACCGACCGCCATGGCCGCCACGGGAATCCCCGGGGGCATTTGCGCGGTGGACAGCAGGGCGTCCCAGCCATTGAGTTCGCTGGACGTGAGAGGGATGCCGATGACGGGCAGCGTGGTCTGGGCAGCCAGGGCACCTCCCAGGGCGGCGGAACCGCCGGCGGCGGCGATCAGGACCTCTATGCCCCGTTCGCGGGCCGTGCTGGCGTATTCATGCACGCGCTCCGGCGTGCGGTGGGCGGACATCACACGGACCTCGTAGTCCACGCCCAGGGATTCCAGGGTGTTGAGGGTCGGTTGGACGGCCTCTTCGTCCGAGGCGCTGCCCATTACTACTCCTACCAGTGGCAAAGTGATACTCCTTTTGGCTGGTCGCGATGTCCGGGCAAATTGCCGGACTGAATCGCGCCGGATTAGTTTACTCTGCTATCTCAGCGATTTCACGAAAAGCACCCAGCAGGGCTTTCTGGATGCTCTCATCGTCGTCGTCGACTTCATCGTCGCCGATCATGACGTAACCGGCGTCATCGCCGTCTATGCCCACTCGCACTTCAACTTCGACGGGGTCGCCGTCGTGCCAATACAGGGTATAGAGGATTTCGTCGGTCAGTTCGTCGAAATCGGAATCGTCGTCGCCCTCGAAGTCGTATCTCCATGAACGGTCGACGATCAACCTTGCGCCCCCGTCCAGGAGGACGTCGTTCATCTCCTGGAGCATCTGCTCGACGCCCAGTTGGGTCGCGAATTTTTCCAGCAGGTCCCGGCGCTCGGCCATTTCCGCCATCTTGCGGCCGTAGCCCTCGTTGTCCACTCGGGTACGCAGGCGTTTGAGTTCATCCTGCCACGGCATTGGCAAATCCTCCGGATCGAATGCTACGGCGTTTTTGCCGCGCTTCTCGAAATGCGCCCATTAAAGTAACAGAATTCGTCAACAGCCAGAAAGTCGGGAAGAGCGGATCTGCGGCGGACTACCTGCATGGCGTCGAGCAGGTCGATGTAGCAAAGGCCCGGGTGTCCGCGTTTGAGGCCCGGCGGCAACAGTCCCAGGCGTCTCAAAGCACGTTCGGTGTGAGGACTCCAGGGCGCGAACAGTTTCGGGTCCCTCAGCGCCAAGAGATACGACGGCCATTCGCGGCCGGCGCCGGTCAGGCCGAAACCGCCGGTGTCCAGGGCACATTCCTCGAAACGGTTCTCGAGCTTGATCGTGTCGTACAGCAGGAAATCCACGGAGTCGCGCACGTCGGCCAGGTCGTTGGTCCGGAATTTGGTGAGTTGGCGACCCCCGGCGGCTCGGTAAAGAGCATCGGCCTGAGGCTGTGTCAGGGTCGCCAGGTTCTCCTGGGTGAGCCAGGCGGACGGGTCGTCGGCGTATCCCCAGCGACGGGCCCGGAAAGCGTCCAATTGGCCGGCCTGAACGGCATCGTCATAGGCTCGGGACAACGCCGCCCAGTCGATGCCTTGGATCTCCGATTGGCTCGCCGCGACCACTTGACCAACTCAGGCAACGGGTACAGACATCGCGACGCCTTCCGCGGCGATGTCCCGTCGGTAGTAGGAGCCGTCGAATTTGATCTGATCGGCGCGTCGGTAGGCGCTATCCCGGGCATCCTCCAGTCGGTCGGCCATCCCCACGCAGGCCAAGACCCGGCCTCCGGCGGTCAGCACGGTTTTACCGTCGTCGTCCAGACGGGCGCCGGCATGGAAAACCATCGACTCCGACGCCAGATCAGTCCGATCCAATCCGGCAATGGGGAAGCCGGTGTGATAGGTTCCGGGGTATCCCTCCGAGACCACCACGACGGCCACGGCCGGACGGTGGGACCATCTCACGGGGCTGGCGTCTGTGAGGTCTCCGGTGGCGCAGGCCAGCATGATTTCCGCGGGGTCGCTAAGCAGTTGAGGCATGATGACCTGGGTTTCGGGATCGCCGAACCGGCAATTGAACTCCAGGACGCGGGGCCCATCGGCGGTCAGCATCAATCCACAGTACAATGCGCCGCGATAGCGCGCGCCGCGTTTATTGAGTTCCGCGATCACCGGCAGCATGAAGTTTTGGCGGACGGTTTCTGCCAACTCTTGATTCCAGAAATGGGGAGGGCCATAGCTTCCCATGCCGCCGGTGTTGGGGCCAATACCGCCTTCGCCGATTCGCTTGTAGTCGGTAGCGGCAACGACGGGGGACAGGTCGACGCCGTCGGTGAATCCGAAAACGCTCACTTCCGGGCCCTCCAGCCAGTCCTCGATAACCACGGTTTCGCCGGCTTCGCCGAAAACCCGCTCCTCCATGCTGGCGCGGATGGCGTACATGGCGTCCTCGCGGTTGGCGCACATCGAAACACCCTTGCCGGCGGCCAAACCGTCCGCTTTTACAACCACCGGCCGGTCGTAGTATTGGACGTAGTTCAACGCTCCTGAGGCGTTTTGAAACACCCGGTAATTGGGGCCGGGAACGCCGGCGGCATCCATCACGGAGCGAGCAAAACTCTTGCTGGACTCAAGCTGGGCCGCCGCCCGACCGGGTCCGAACGCGGGGATGCCGTCACCCTGCAG
>JAJDXU010000101.1 GCA_022823105.1 Dehalococcoidia bacterium | reverse complement strand
CGGCTGCCCTCATATTCAAAGTGAGACACTACCCGCAATTTTCCTGCCAACCGCCCAAATGCCTATAGGTTCTGTGTGCGAATACTTTGGTCTATAGCCCCATCCACATCTCGAAGACGGTACTGTCTATCGTCAAGTCAGGCCCACCAAACTGGATAAAATCAAGAACCTTCACTACCACATTCGCCTTGGTGGTGTAGCTTCCTGCTGTCGCCACACGCTGTGCAGGTATATTCCAATGGAGGACAATTTGGCAATCCAATCCCAATGCCGCCCGGATCATCGCCGACGCTGGACCAATCTAGTTCACGTCGGGGTCATAGCGGTGTTCTTGATGTGCATGCTGGCGGCCTGCAGCAATCCTGCGGCCCCGAAGGACTGCGTTGATGCTGCTGAAGCAGCCGGCGCTCCGGAGCAAGTGTTGGATTTCCTGAATAATCCTACGGGTGACCTCGGGCAGGCGGAGAAATTTGTGATACGGCAATTTTTGAACCGTTCGCAACTGAACGACGTTTGCGGCGACGCTTTGGATCACCTAGGATAGCGTTACGCTCTGGTCTGGCGTCGCCGGCGGGTAGATGGCGACCAGGCGCATCTCCGAGCAGAGTGCAGGTTTGGAGGCACTGCTCCGGGGATGACCGAAGATACGCGATGCTTTGCTGAGCGCACTCGGACCCCCCACACCGCACTAGTGAATCGTTCTGTAGCCGAGATGGAATTTCAAGCCTGCCTCCAACCGACGCAGGAGTCGAAAGTGGCGTTTCAAGCGAGCTCAATCAATCCTCCTTACGATGCTGGGGCGATCTCAGACCGTATCTATACATCCGCGATCGCGCGGATGTATTTGTGGATAACTTTGGGATTGGTCGTCACAGCTGCTGCGGCGTGGTTCGCGTATCAATTGGACGTTTTGGAGGACGTCGGATTGTGGGGTTACTTGGTGATCGTGGCCGTGGCGATTGGTTTGCTGTTCATCTTGCACTTCAGCGTCCAACGCTTGCCATCTCCGATCACCGCAGCGCTATACTTGGCGTTCACTGCGGTCGAGGGCGTCGCGGTTTCCTATATTTTTGGCGCGTACACAAACGAGACGATTGTGCTCGCGTTTGGGGTAGCTGCGGGTTTGTTTGCCGCGATGAGCGTAATCGGGTTCACTACCAAGCGTGATTTGTCGAAATGGGGACCGATCCTCCTCTTTGGCTTATTGGGGATCGTCATCGTCAGCCTGATCAACATTTTTGTCGGTTCCGGCCTGTTGTCTTGGGTGGTTACCATTGTGGCATTGCCCCTGTTTCTCGGATTGGTCATATGGGAAACGAAAGAGGTCAAAGAGGAAGCGCAGGAGGCTGCCGCAATTGGTGACACCAAAGCGGCTTGGAGTATCGGCATAATCGGGGCGGTGGGACTATACCTGAGTTTCCTGAACATTTTCCTGATACTGTTGCGGTTACTCGATTGGTTCAACGGTGATTGACCGGTTGAGATAGCCCGCGGTCATTGACTGGTAATCGCCAAAGACACGTCAGTACCCGGGGCACTCCGCTGTCGCTATTGTCGTCGGGAGATCGTCTGCGTTCCAACCGCTTTCTGACGCGTCGAGTTGAGCGTGGTGGCACGGTAGTGTTCCAATACGTTGCTCCTTTGACGGCGATTTGGTGGCTGGCGTCGGCCAATTCGTCCCGGCTGTCGTATAATACCAACTCTTGTTTGGCATTCATCATTGTTCCGACGATGAGCAATCCGGATACTACGATGATTTAGCTTCTTGGAGTGGGCCGAGATCTGATTTTACCGATTCAATAGCAACCCGGCGACACTGGCCGACCGCACGCCATGTTGACAAAACTGGCCGGCGGGTACAAGACCACGCCGGTGATGGCGGCGGGGCTGGCCGACGGCGTTCACGACATCCGCTGGCTGTCCGACCTGGTAACGGCGAGTTTACCCAAGCCGGGCAAGCGCGGGCCGTACAAGAAGACCAAGCAGGCAGCCTGAGGAGTGAGAACTCGAATGAACTTTGGAACTCAAGGCCACCCCGAAGGCATCGAACACTGGACTACCAAAGCGATGCTGCGGAAGCACATGGACACAGGGTTGAAGCATCGTGGGGCTATTTTCGCAGCGGCTACGGAACGAAACTGCGCACGTTGCGCGGGAGGACTAATCCCGATTAACCTCTTGGAAGGCGTGGAAAGGGTGGGCGAGGTAGAGGCGCCTTTCCGGTCGGGACAGGACGGGTTCATCCCTGACTTTATGCTGTGGGGCAAGGATGAGCGCAAGCCGGTGGCATTCGTGGAAGTGGTCCACACGTCGAGGCCCTCTCAAGAGAAAATCGCGTTCTGCCGCCGCGAGAATATCGATCTGCTGTTGTTCAGCGCAGTTGCCCCTGTAGCAAACCACTGGCAAACCCGCTTGTTGTGGCCCGAGGCGTTAGCCTTACGTTGTCGGCAGAAGGAACGCCGAAGGCTTGACCAACTAATGGATTATCTGTGGAGTCTCCCGGATGGCGGCGACATCCGAACTTCGCCTGGTTCTCCGATTTGCCGTTTCGGAGTAACGCAGAGAGCACCGCACCACCAAGACATTCAGGGCGAATGCACGCCAAAAGCGGCACAGCAATATTGGGTGGGGGCCCGTACGGTAAGCGCCAAAGAGCTGCTCCAAATGGCGATGATAGTCAGCATCAATTTGCAGTTCGATGTGAACCGTAGGCTCGCGGTCATGCCCGATGAGCCAGAACATGGCGAACCAATTAGCTTCACAGCGCGAGAAGAGGAAATATCCAGAAACCTGACCGAACTCGTCAATACGGTCCAGTGGCATAACGTGAGGCAGGACGGGAGCTCGTGGGACCGGCAGCTGGCAATCACCATGAACGACGTATGGTTTTATCCCAAAGAATGGTTCGCCCGGTGACTCTCCGTGGTTGGAATTTCAAACAGCATCACTACCCCGAAGGCACCTGTCTGATTGGTTCGAGCCCTTCACGAGGACACACCGTACTGAGATGGATGGTCGCCAGAGCATGACTACAGCCATGAATATCGGTTGTCCGTAGGGGGTGGCCTATGAACGAAGGAATTGAGCCTGCGTGGGGACGCTCCTGATGGCGATCAAGATTATCAGCGCGATAGTCGCGATGTGTGTGGTCGCGGTAGTGATCCTGTCTATTGGGATGTGGCGCGGATTGATTCCGGTCCCTGATGTGGTCGTTTCGATATTGCTTCGCGGCGGGGAGCCGGAGTACACCGCTCGATACTATCCTGAGGATACGATGGTCTACGCTTGGGCAACGCTGGCGCCGGGTCATGGTCAGTTTGAACGGTATCAGGAGGTTTGGGAGCGGCTCAACAAGTCTAGGGCGTTTCGCGACCTTTGGGATACGGCGCAGGATGACTTCGAGGAGGAAACCGGCATCGACTTTGAAGAAGGCGTGATGCCGTGGATAGGCCCGGAATTCTCGGTGGGTTTGTTGGACGCCGACTTGGAGTACGAGGAGTGGGTGGTGGCGGGAATGGTTGAGGTGCGCGACCCGGAAGCTGCCTGGGATTTTCTCGAAGATTGGCTGGACTACGTGGAAGATGAATGGCACACCGAATTTGATGCTGACACCTACAGGGGATTTGACATTCTGGTGTCGGATGACGGTGAGCAGGCTTACGCGCTGACCGGTGATTGGTTGGTGTTCGCCACGGACGAAAGGGCCCTTGAAGACGTCCTGTTGCGGGTCGCCGGCGAGGAGGACGACTCACTGGGTTCCGGGGATCTCTTCAAGCAGGCTAGGTCATATCTGGCGGATCGCCGTTTTGCATCGGTGTACCTTTCGTTTGGGGAGGCGGAGGATGTATTGGAAGACGTCGCTACCGAAATTTTCGGGGCGGAGGCAGTGGTACGTGCGGATAGTAATGACGTGGATTGGATAGCTGCCTCTGTCGGCCTGGTAGAATCGGCCTTGGTGATGGAAGTAGCCGGTCCAGTTAGCATCGACCAGCCGCTCCAAGTGGCTGATCTGCGAGATCCATCAAGTTTTCTGCCCGATGATACGCTTGGCTTTGTAGCTATAACCTTTGACCCTGACGTTGATCATTGGCGTCGTGCCTTGCGGCACTATGAGGTTGGCGATGTGCTTGCGCCGGAAGATGTCCATATTTTGAACGAAGCCGTCGAGGTCATGTCAGATAACGGCTGGCTGGGGCGGACGGACGGGCTGGAAGATGGCGACGGTTTGGACGATGTTTTGGACTTGGGTTTGGATGCCGTGGAAGTCGTGACCGGGGTAAACCCGGAGGACGATCTGTTGGACCACCTGCAAGGGGAGGTGATCATCGCATTAGGCGACGTAGATTTGCCTGACCCAGGCCAAAACCCGGCTGGGAATGCGGTTGACGGCGTGGTGATGGTTTCCTATTTGGATGGCAGAAAGGAGGAACTCAGCGCTACGATGGATGACATTGTGGGTTTGCTTGTGGCGTGTGCCGGTGCGAAAACCGATAGGCTGAATGTTGGGGCCGATGACCGGGCGGTCGTTCTGGACGTTGATTCGTTGTGCGTTGATTCGTTGGGAGATGAACTGATTGGCTATCGCCCGGGCTATGTTCTGCACGACGGCTATCTTACTTTAGGTACCACTGACAATGCACTTGAAGTCGTTGTGGAGCTTCAGAACGGGGACGGCAGAGCGTTGTCCGCAGATGAAGAATATATGAGGGCTGTCGGGTGGTTGCCTGAGAAAAAGCAATTCCTTGGTTACCTGGATTTGCACCGCATCATTAGGCAATTGGACAGCGAAGAGGTGGGCTTGAACCGCGACGAATATCGAGTGCTGGAGGAAAGCATAGGCGCAGTTGCAATGAGCTCCTACAGTCCTCATTGCTCAGGCGACTCGCCGGATTTCGAGTGCGGCCTACCGGTCGGAGCCGATGTTTGGCGGTATTCGGCTGTACTGACCCTTTTCCCGGAGTGAGATCGGGAGATGTCATTCGGTCGCGTACCCGCTCCGTTGGGTGGGATTCTCCGTAGAGAGGTTATCTCAGCAAGCGGTCGCCACAATGGATGCAATATGAGGCGTCGCTGCGGTTGATTCGACCGCAGTAGCCGCAGGTCAAGGCGCCAGTCCTCGCTCTGTGACTGGGAATGGCCACGCCGCAAAAACGGCAATAGCGACTGATTATGATGATGCTTTGGTGACAAGCTGGACACTCGATAGTGGGGTAATTCCGTCGAAAACGGAAGGGAGAAACCCGGCGCGCCCACGCGAACCTCCCCAGTGTCCACCCGATTCCCAGCGCCACGAGGAGAACGTTGGCTGGCCAGAATATGAAGAGGGTTACGTTGAAAAAGCCGTGCGTGATCGCCGCTGCGGCGAGACCAGCTAAGGTTTGCCAGGAGCGGCTGTTCCCGGTACGTATCTGCTCTCCCAGAGCATACCCCCAAAAGCTTCCGAATACGACATGTGCAACCGTGCTCAATGGTGCGCGCACGATCATGACTTCAGGGCCGAACGCGAGGATATAGAACAGATTTTCCAGAGACGCGAAACCCAAGCTGGCTGCGGCGCCGTAGACGAGAGCGTCGCCGGGTTCGTCGAAGTACGGGGAACGATAAGCCAGGAGCCTTACGGCAAAATACTTGCAAATCTCCTCGCCGGGACCGACTACAAACAGCATCCCAGTCGCCACGGAAGCGAGGCTGGCTGTGTCGTCTAGGACGCTCTCGTCCAAGAATATGGCGTTGATGATGCCGGCCGGTACGGTGACCGCCATGCCGAGCAGGAAGGTGTAGACCAGCAGCCTGCGAGGACCAGGGCGGTAGACGGCTCTACGGGTGAAGAACCAAAGCCAGAAAATGCCTGGAGCAAATGCCAGTAGCGGGAAGGCGAGCAACTCCACATCAGGTACCTACATCCTGACCACGACTGTATCGCAGACGACGTCATGCATTGCGCGCTTCTCGGGGTTGAAAGCGATCACGAGGTATCCGAGACCCAGGAGCAGGAAAGATATGACGCTGACGATCCATCTGACGAAAGCACGGGATGGGGTAACTTTGGCGCCGTCCGGCCTGAGTACGTACATGCTCCCCGCGCGTTTCCGATCGTGGTTTGCCAAACGGAAACGCCGATGGTGTAGTAGAGGGCAGTCAGGATTATCAGTAGCGCGTCAATCCAGTGGACGATGGAATCACTGCCAAAATACTCAGGTATGCCGGGCCAGACGGCTATGATGGTAAGCTGCGTAACTGCTAGTATCATTGCGTCGATAACCCAAGCTACCAGCCTGACCCAGAATCCCGCCGGACGGCTGCCGAGGGCCGCTATCGGTGCCTGCGCGACCGTGGTTTCAATGTCGTCCAGGGGTAACCCGCAATTGAAGCAAAACAGGGACCCCGGTTGGTTGACGGTGCGACAGCGTGGGCAGGCTATATCTTCGCGTTGCCGGGTTGCAGCCTGATCGGCGTCACTAATGAGTCGAGAGCGCTGGATGGGAGGCGGCGAGGATTCGGTGTCTCCTTGAGTTTGGCCTGCCTGAGGCTCGTCATTCGGAGGTGGAGGCGCGATTGTCTTGCGATTCAAGGCCGCACGCGCTGTCTTGAACCCGCGTGCAATTTGCACGGCTATAACCCTGGCATTCCGGCCAGCAAAAACTGCGGAATTGACAATACGTGGCCAAGCAAAAGCAACCAGATCGGTTCCGAGAACTTTTAGGTCACCGCCGACATCTTTGATGGTTGGCTCGGACCTCTTGACAGCAGACTTTGACGGAAGGGCGTAGCGGGATGGCAGATCGTCGCCGCACCGATGGCAGAAGTAGCTTTTTGGAGGATTGGCAGCCGTGCAACGTTGGCAGACAATCGGCAAGGAATGTCCGCAGTGGTTGCAAAAGATGGCCCCCGCTACCGGTTCGCTCTGGCATTCTGGGCATATCATTGGTCAATGATGGAAACTCCAATACGCTGGTGTGATGGTGATCCCGGACAGCGTAATGTAGGGTGTGAAGCGCAGTACAATCACCCTAGGAACTCCAATCCGGAACAACGGATAGCGGGCTGGTGTCACGCGTGAGCTGGAAAGCTCCCCTATGTCATGGTGTGACAATTGGTGCCGGTACCACCCGGCGAAACCGCCGCTTTCCGGCCTCACCTTCCCTTGTGAAGCACAGGGGTCAGCGCTCCTGATTCCGCAACCGCTCCTCCAATTCCCGCACCTTGGCTTCGGCGTTATCTGCCCGTACACGTTCGGCAGCGCGTTCCGTTTCGGCACTGTCGGCACGGCTTGTCTCAGCGGTAACCTGGGCCTCGGCGGCCAAGCGCGCCGACAGTTCCAAATCCGCGCGTTCGTGCTCGCTCTCGAAGGTGGCGATGGGTCGGCCTGTGGCCGGGTCGTGGAGGGCCAGCTCGCCCCGCTCCCACCGCAGGTACAGGCCCAGCGCCGGGCTGTAGCCCTGCAACACGCCGTCCGGCAGTTCCGCTATCTTCACGGCCTCATATCGCCCATCAACCAGCCGGTCCCCAGCCAAGCGTGCACCGTGCCACCGGCCGTCGGGAGTCTGGTCGAACCGCCAGTACTCCGGTATGCCCAGCCCTTGGTAGAACTCCCGTTTATCCCCAACGTCATTATGGCCCGTGCCCTCGGACGCTATCTCCAGCACCCAGTCCGGCGGCTTGCCCTGTTCGGCGATCACGTACCCGTTGGTCTCCCGGTACAACGCCGGGTCTACCCCGAAGGCCACCAGCAGGTCGGGATAGCGCATGTCGGCGCCCCGCCGGGCGGTGATATATTTCTCCCCGGACACGATGGTGGTATCAGGGTTGCCCAGGAACTGCTTCAGGTGGTGGTGCAGGCCGGTTTCGCTGAGGTGCTCGGCGGAGGTCATGTCGTCAGGCTCGCGTTCGGGCGGGTCAGGCAGCCGGAAGCGGCCCTTGACTTTGAGTTTGCTGGCTGCGGTGTCGGAGGTGGTCATTTCGCACCTGGTTGGCGATGGCGAAGGAAACCGACGCCATCGCGCTTTCCGTCTCGGTCCGGAGTCGTTATTCTGCTGGCGTGATTCTACGCCGCTGGGCGTCGGTGGGCAAGGGCAACGACGCGCGTCATAGGGCGGGGATGGACGGTCTCACGGAGCTTGACGCCGGCGGACAAGCGG
>JAJDXU010000263.1 GCA_022823105.1 Dehalococcoidia bacterium | reverse complement strand
CCAGGGTCTGCTTGTGGACGTTGGCCTTCCACCGCGTCTTGGTCCTGCGGTTGGAGTGGCTGACGTTGTTGCCGGTCATGCCGGCTTTTCCGCACATTTGGCACTGCATGATTTCTGTCCCGTCCTTTGAGTGGCGGCATTATAGCACACTCGCTTGACTTGCCGTTTCCGCTGCCGTTAAATGGCCGCAGCCAACCCCCAATTCACAGGAGGATTCAACATGGCTCTCGTGCGTTGCGTTACCGAGATGGGCATGGGCGTGGACGTCCATGGCCTCGATTACACCCTGGCGGCCAAGCGCGCCGTCTTCGACGCCATTCACCACAGCAGCCTCGGCTTTGCCCGCCTGGTCGGGGCAACCGCCGACGATATGACGGTGGACGTGACCATTGGCGCTCCTGAACCCGACAAGGTCAACGCCGATGAGGTGGCCGATTCCCTGCCCCACGGTCGGGCAAACGTCAACGTGGTCGTCGGTGGGCTGCAACTGCTGAACGACGACGGCAGCGACGGCACGCTCATCGCCAACGCCATCATCACGGTGAGCGTCGAGGACGGCAAGTAGCCTTTCCTGCAGAACGCGAGGAAGGTTGGGGTGCAAGAACTCCCTGACTCGTACAACGATCCCGTTTGCTCGGTAGGGGCAGGTTTGAAACCTGCCCCTACATGCTGCCCATGCCCCGTTCTGGACACCTCATCGGCTCTCGGCTATGATGCCTGCACTTTTCACCCCGTCGCCGCCGACCGGAGGCTTCCGTGGACTACGCGACGGGGTTTTGCTGTGCCAACCAATCCCATCAATCATTGCATTCGTAGCTGAGCCATGCTGATTGCCATCGCGTTCATCCTCATGGGGGTGATGTTTTTCGCGGGCCTGTACGTGGCCGGCGCGCTGGGGTCGTTGGCCTTGATCCTGCTCCAGGTGTTCTCCGACAATCCGGTGTGGAACATCATGGGGAACCGGGCATGGGAGACCAACACCAACGTAAACCTGGTGGCCATCCCGCTGTTCATCCTGATGGGCGAAATCGTCCTGCGCGGCGGGTTCGCTGACCTGATGTACCGCGCGCTGTCCCGCTGGGTGGACTTCATACCGGGCGGGTTGATGCATACCAACATCGCCAGTTGCGCGGTGTTCGCGGCCTGCGCCGGCTCCAGCATCGCCACGGCGGCCACGGTGAGCCGCGTCGCGTTGCCGTCCTTCCGGGCGCAGGGTTACCAGGAACGGCTGGTGGTGGGATCACTGGCGGCGGGCGGCACGTTGGGAATCCTGATTCCACCGAGCATCCTGCTGGTGCTGTACGGGCTCACCGTCGGAGAGTCCATCGGGAGGCTGTTCCTGGCGGGTTTCATCCCGGGCATACTGCTGGCCGGCGTGTTCATGCTGATGATCGGCATCGCGTCGGTGATCTGGCCGGCCGTCGCGCCACGACAGACAGGGGCGCGGTTCTGGAGCTGGGAGGGCTGGGTCGAGCGTCTGCTTTTCACCGTGCTGATGGTGCCGGTGCTGGCGCTGATTTTCATAGTGCTGGGGAGCATTTACTTTGGGTGGGCAACGCCGTCGGAGGCTGCCGGGTTCGGCGTGACGGGCGCGCTGGCGCTGGCGATCATCTACAATTTTGTGCGCCTTTTCGCGGGAAACATCGCGGCGTTCATCCTGAGCCTGGGACTGGCGGCACAGCTTTCGCCCGAGGTCCGCGGCACGCTGGAAAGCTGGAGGGAGGAGTACCGATTCAGCGGCGAGCACTTCCGCAACTACTGCCGTTTCATGGTGGCAATGACGATGGAGGCGTGCGTATCGGCGGCGCGGTCCTCGGCGATGATCCTATTCATCCTGATGGCGGCTTTCACGCTGCAGTTCGCCTTCGCCTACCTGCGCATCTCGGTCACGATGGCGGAGTGGGTCGCCAGCTTCAACCTGACAACGGTGCAACTGGTGCTGTTCCTGGTGGTGTTCTATCTGCTGCTGGGGACGTTCATGGAGGCGTACTCCATGATGCTGACGACGCTGCCCATCATATCGCCGGTGCTGCGGGCGGCGGAGGTTGACCTGCTGTGGTTCGGCATCATCATGATCATCCTGCTGGAGGCGGCGCAGATAAGCCCGCCGCAGGGTCTGAGTCTCTACGTATTGCAGGGGGCACGGCACGACGTGGCGCAACGAGAGGTCGCAGAAACCGGCCAAAGGGCCGAAACTGGAACCATCAACGACGTGTACATCGGCGTGATGCCCTTCATGGCGTGCATGGCCATCGTCATCGGCCTGATCATCGCGTTCCCCGACCTGGCATTGTGGCTGCCCGACCAGATCAAGGGGCCGCGGTAGGGCGCATCGTATAATTGATACGTGGCTGCGGACTATGACCTGGCAATCATCGGGGCGGGTTCTGCGGGGCTGACGGCGGCCCGTTTTGCGGCGCATCTGGGGAGAAAGGTCGCGCTGATCGAGGCAAACAGGGTGGGCGGCGACTGCACCTGGACAGGATGCGTACCCAGCAAGGCACTGCTGCAGGCGGCCAAGGTAGCCCATACGATCCGGACTGCCGGGGAATATGGCATCCGGTCCCGGCAACCCGACGTGGATTTTGCGGCGGTGATGGAGCGGATTCGGAACGTAATCGAGGAGATATACGCCGGCGAATCGCCAGACGTGCTGCGGGCCGAGGGTATAGATGTGATCGAAGGGCAGGCGGAGTTTTCGGACCGGCGCACGGCCGTAGTGGGGGGACGCCACTTATCGGCGAGGTACTTCCTGATCTGCACCGGAGCGTCGCCCTTCGTGCCGCCGATACAAGGCCTGGCCGAAACCCCTTACCTTACCTATGAGAGCTTTTGGGAACTGGAGGAAATCCCGGCGCGGTTGATTGTGATTGGCGGCGGACCCATAGGGTGCGAGTTGGCGCAGGCATGCCAGCGTTTGGGATCGCAGGTCACGCTGATCGAAGCACTGGACCGCATCCTGCCCAACGATGAATCCGAGGCGGCGGAGGTGGTTGCGGACTCCCTGCGACGGGACGGAATCGATCTGCGGCTGGGAGCACCCGTACAATCGGTGGGGCGGGATGGTATGGGCAGCATAACGGTGAAAGCCGGGGGCGAGGACATCGAGGGAGACGGGCTGCTGGTTGCGGTGGGTCGGCGCGCGAATGTGGACGGCCTGAGCCTGGAGAAAGCCGGCGTCGAGTATTCACGGACCGGCGTCGCCGTGGACGACTTCCTGCGCACCGGCGCAAGAAACATCTACGCCGCCGGGGACTGCGTCGGGGGGTTCCAGTTCACGCACTACGCCGGGTATCAGGGGGCGATGGCGGTGAGGAACATGCTGCTGCCCGGGAGGTCGCGAGCGAAACCGTCACACCCTCCGTGGGCGACTTTCACCGACCCGGAGGTGGCCCACGTGGGATGCACGGAGGCGCAGGCGCGGGAGAATTTCGGCGCGAAAGTGCGTGTGTCTACGCTGCCGATGAGGTCCGTTGACCGGGCTGTAATGGACGGCAGCGCCGAAGGGTTCATCAAAGTGGTGTACCGGGACAACGGGACGGTGCTGGGGGCGACGGTGGTGGGCCGCAACGCTGCGGAGGCGCTGCAGGCGTGGGCGATAGCCGATGAACGAGGGCTGAAAATCGGGAACCTGGCAAGAGCAATGCAAGCATACCCGACGCTGGGAACGGGGAATCAGCAGGTGGCGTGGGACGCTTACCTGGACGGGTTGACGCGAGGATTTACCGGCCGAGTCGTCAGGCGGCTGGCGCGTTAAAAGCGCACGCCGTCGGGGCTTCGACATAAAAACTGGGAGCGCTCCGGTGGGAGCGCTCCCAGTTTTTCCGCTGTCGGAAGGGTCAGTTATTCCGCTGCCGTTCGCATGTTCCTGCTCAGCAGCTCATGAGAGAAGTGGGGCGGGCCCTGCAGGGTATACGAAAACGGATGTTGGTGAGCGGTGGTTGGCCGCACGCCAAGTTCTTGTATGGCAGTCTTTCTTGTTATCCGGCTCTGTCAGTGAGCGCTATTGGCATTGTGCGAGTCGCGTTGGGCGCTCGCAACCGCAGCCAAGGAACACGAAACGCCAGTCAAGGCATCGGGCTGATCAGGGCATTGCGCCGATACGGAACTTCTTGGTCCCGCAGACCGTGCAGATGGCCTGAGTGGCCGGCCGGCCGTTTTTCATGGTAACGCCCTGGACGTCTGACGAGTCGGTCTTCTCCTTACACTTGACACAGAAAATCTGGACTTGCGTGGTCATAAAACGAATCCTCCGATGGTTTGCCGGGCCCCTATAGCAGCCCGGAGTGAGTAATACCCTAGCGTCGACACGATGTCAATGACCGTGCCTTGACGTTTGTCGGGAATTTTTGGAAAGCCCGATCATCAACTTACAGTGGCGGTCTGCGGTCGATGAATCTGGTCGCCTGCTCGTAGGTGTGGGCCACGCGCAGAGCCGTGGCTTCGTCGAATGGCCGGCCCACAATCTGCAGCCCCATAGGCAGCCCGGAATCGGAGAGACCGCTGGGAGTTGAAACCGCCGGCAGCCCGGACACGTTGAACGGTCCGGTGAAACTGGGCTGTGTGAGGGTGGTGGCCCCGGCGTAGCCTTCAATCTGCGGCGCGGGCGAGGCATAGGTGGGGGTTACCAGAACGTCGGCCTGGCGCAGGGCCTCGGCCATTTCGTCCTTGATTACGCGGCGCATACGCAGCGCCTGGTTGTAGTCGGATGCGGAGAGCAGGCCGCCCAACAGGAAGCGGTTCCGGACCAGGTTGCCGTAGTCGTGGCGGCGGGTCTTGAGGTTGGCCTCATGGAACGAGTAGGCCTCGGACATCATGATGACCTGGTTGGCGGTTTGCGCGTACTTGATATGCGGGATTTCCACATCCCGGATTTCGGCGCCGAGCTCGGACAGGGTTTCCAAACCGCGCTCGGCGGCCCGGATCACCTGAACATCGACGCCGGGGGCTTCCTCGTAGAAATACTCCCGGGGCACGCCGACGGTGAGGCCGCGCACGCCGTCGCGCAGGGCGGCCAGGTAGTCAGGCACCGGAACGTCCGCAGTGTTGGGATCCCTCGGGTCGTACCCGGCGATGGCCTGGAGCATGATGGCGGCGTCCTCCACCGTCCAGGTCATTGGGCCGCAGTGGTCCTGGGACCAGGAAAGGGGGACGACACCGAAGTTGCTGACCCGCCCGAAGGTGGGCTTGATGCCGGCGATGCCACACATGGATGCGGGACCCCGGATGCTGCCACCGGTGTCGGAACCCAACGCTCCCATGCAGAGGCCGGCGGCCACCGCCGCGCCGGACCCGCTGCTGCTACCCCCGGGCATGTGAGCGGTGTTCCACGGGTTGCGCGCCGGAGGGAACAGGCTGGTGAAATCGGGACCGCCGAGGGCAAACTCGTGCATCGCCAATTTGCCCAGGAGCACCGCGCCGGCCTCGTAGAGCTTGGCGACGGTGGTGGCGTCCTCGTCGGGCACCCGGTCCGGAGTAACGCGCGACATGGCGGTAGTCCTGATACCGGCGGTGTCGTAGAGATCCTTGAGGGCGACGGGGATGCCGTGGAGGGGTCCGCGGTATCGTCCCGCCTGAATTTCGGACTCTGCCTG
>JAJDXU010000346.1 GCA_022823105.1 Dehalococcoidia bacterium | reverse complement strand
CGCAGACTTCACGTAGGGCCAATGAGCCGGGCAGCGTCTGGCATTACGAGGCCGAAGTTTTCGAGGAATTGCCGAAGGCCGACTAGCGGATTGATTGCCGGTTCGAGGGCTGGTAAACGCAACGGCCCCGAGATCTCGGGGCCGTTTGCTTATCCTAGAGGTCTCGTAGTCTGGTTTGGTGTAGGGTGGCGTAGGCGGCTGCATCTCGCAGTTCAGCTTCGCTCACGTGATTTGTCCAATGTCCTGTGGCGTTGGCCAAACGCTCGGCATTGGCCTTGGCGACCGTCCACCGGTGCTCGACCTTGCTTCTGGATACTCCCTTCCGGCGCAAGTCGGCTATGAACCGTTGCCGTGGCGTTTGAGGCTGTTTTTCGGACATCGTCGTTGATTCCTTCGTCGGCGGCGTCATCGTAGTGTATGCAAGAAAAGGCCCCGGTTCCCCAGGGCCTTCGTCGGTGGCGATGTTCGCCGCCTACTGCGTGACGGTCACCTTCACGGTCACGGTCGCCGTGAGGGCACGGGAACCGGTGCCGCTGTAGGCCTTGATCTCGAACCAGTACTCGTTGTCGCCGTTGGCGTCGTGCGGGTTGTCGAAGTCCGGCGTCACACGGAACCTGAACTCACCCGTCTTGACGTTGTTCGACCTCAGCAGCTCGAAGTCCGGGCCGTCGGAGCCGGTCTTCACGTAGTTCGTGATGGAGTCGCTGGCGTCCGCGTCGGTGGCGGTGATGGTCCCGACGTTCACGGTGCCTTCCGTCACGGTGAATTCGTACCGACCGGCATCGGCGTTGTAGCCAACACCGCCGAATGTCGGCGCGGCGTTGTTGGGGTCAGCCGTGGTGTCCTCGGGACCGGTGTACGGGCCGATGCGGAAGTCGAAGCCGGCGACTGACGTCCGTCCGTCGGTTGTCGCCGCGTAGGCGGTGCCACCATTGTGGAACGGACGGCTGCCGCAGTCGAATTCGCGGTCGAGGGTGATTACGCCGGTGGTCGCGTTGATGTCCGCGCCGTTCTTCGTGCCGCCGCTGAGGTCATACGTCGGAGTTACCCGCCCGTCGGGATCACGCGCTTCCACGCGCCCGATGACGGTTCCGGCTGCTGCCCGCTTGTTGTTCGGGTCGTTGCTGGGGCAGGCCACCGTCCAGTTGTAGGTAGGCCGGCCGTTCACGTCTTCGAGGGTTCCCGTGGTCTCGTGCCACTGCAAGGCAGGCAACTGGTCGAAGCTCACGCTGACGGTCTTGTTGCCGTTCACGTGCAGGGTGCAGGTTTCCCCGTACTGGCCGCTGCATCCGCCGCCCCAGGCGCCGGCTCCGTAGCCGGAGTTGGGGATAGCCGTCAACGTGACGGTCGAAAGTTCCTCGACCGTTTGGGTCGCCGGTTCAATCCGTCCATTGGCGGATGCCTGCGCGGTGACCGTGTAGGTCTGGACGTCCACCGAGTGGTCGCGCACGATGTTGGCGTTGGCGGCCTTGTCGCCGTTCATCGTCACCGTACAGGTGTTGCCGGCCGCTCCTTGGCAGTCGAGCCCCCAGGAACCGACGCGGTAGCCTTGGCGGGGGTATGCCGTGATGCTGGCGAGCGATCCAGCCAGGTAGGAATGTGTTCCGGGGCCGGGGCTGATCGAGCCGTGGGCTACGCCGTTCAACGTTGGCTGATGGACGGTTAGCGAGTATTCGGACGGCGGCAGCACGGGCGGGATCGGCGTGGCGGTGGGCACCAGGTTGGGCGCCAGCCGGTCCGGGATGTGCTCGTAGCCGGAGACCGACTTGATGTTGTCGTAGGGGGTATAGGCCTTGCTGCCGTCGGCCTGCTCGACCTCGACGCCGGACGGCGTGAAACGGACGTCCACGGCGCCGCTGCACGCCGCCGAGACGAAAGCCAGGGCCAGCAGGCAGGCGGCCAGGGCCAAGACCTTGGTGCGGGATTGCCACAGTAAATCGAATGTTTGCATATCGTATTCCTCTTCCAGTCGTCGTTCTTTCCCATGTTGGGCCCCATCGTGGACCGGTTCCGTCGTCAGCCGTTGCTCGGCTTCCTCCAGAGCGTGTTTGCAAGCTGAGAACTAACCGTCGTTCCTGATTTCGCAGGAAACCGGGAGGGCACTGCCGGCAGAGATTGGGCCTCATTTTGTATTCGCCGGATTCCCGCGAGAGCGGAAATGGTGAAGTTTGTGAGCACGCCCTGACGCTGTCAGGCGCCGGGAGCCGACTTGAGGGCATGAGCCCTCTCACCGCGCTCCTTGCCGGGTTGTGCATCGCAGTATTGCCCATCATTTCCGTCCTAAATCTGCACTTCGCGTCGTATGCTCCGAATCGTAAGACGATTTACAGTAGTGTTTGGCGCGCTCATGCACGATTTATGCTTTTCCCTCGGAAGGGTAATCGAAGCTCGTCGCCCATGATAGGTTCTACGGTGTATGTTTCGGATCGCGATTCAGCGCGTTGTCGTACCTGCACGCATATCACTCGGTACATCGCTGGCAAGTATGATGAACCAACCAACCGTACCAATCGGTTGATCCACTCACCCTCGCGCGTTGCCACAACACGGCAATAGAACCTACTCAGGCTCCGCCGCGTCGGTAACGGTTATGGTGAACGCCCGGGTGGTATGGTGTCTCCCTTCGCCCGTACCGCTGACGGCCTGGATGACGAAGTGGTACACGTTATCCCCGTCCGCATCAGCCGGGTTCTCAAAGTCTGGAGCTTCACGGAACTCCAGCTCGCCGGTCTTGCGCCCGTTTTCTTTCACCAGCCGGAAACGGTGGCCATCCGGGCCGCGCTTCACGTAGTTGGTAACGGCGTCGCCGTCGGGGTCCGTGGCCGCGACCGCGCCCACCGCCACGCTGCCCTCGTCCACCGTGAACTCGAAGGGGCCGAGGAACGCCGGTGGCTCCGCCACGTCAGCCACGGTGACGGTGATGTCCTGGCTGGCGGTGAGCGCTCGGTCCCCGCTGCCGCCGGTGGCGGTAACGGTGAACCGGTACACGTTGTCGCCGCCCGCGTCGGACGGGCTCTCGTGGTCCGGCGCGGCGTTGAACGCCACCTCGCCGGAGCCGTTGATCCGGAACTGGCGGGCGTCGGCGCCGCTGATGGCGTAGCCGGTGACGTCGTCCTCATCGTCCGGGTCGGTGGCGGTCACCGTACCCACGTGAACGCCATTTTCGGCTACAGTAAATGCCGATGCACCGGTGAAGGCCGGCGGGGCGTTGGGCGGCTCCAGTTCAATGGTCCTGGCAGCTGCTGGCCCGCAAAGGGAATCGTTGCAACCCCGGACCTGAAACTCCCACTCGCCAAAGTCAGACACCGTGACGGCGGCGCGGAGGCGCGACGCGGAAACTTCGTCCGCGGGCTCGAAGTTCCCTCCGAGCCCGCGCCAGCGCAACTTGTAGAAGGTCGCGCCGTCTGCCGCGCCCCACCATAATAGCACACTCGTTCGTTCCGGCGCAACTCTAGCGTGCAGGCTCGAGAGGGCCGCCGGCTGAACCGGCGGGGCAACGACGTTGACCGTCTGCACCGCGGCTGCCCCACAGACGTCACCGGCGCCGTCGCAACCGTGGACGTGGATTTCCCAGTTTCCATAGCCGGACACAGTGATAGAGGCGCTGGTATCGGCGACGCTTACTTCGTTGCCCGGCTGGAAGTCCCCGCCGTTCAGTTTCCAGCGCACCCGGTAGGATGACGCGCCGGTCGCCGGGTCCCAGGTCACCGACAGCGTCAGGTCTCCCGGCGTGACGCCGACGGCCAAATTCGACGGCGCGCCGGGCCCGCCGGCAACGGCGCCGGTCCAGTAGCTGGACTGCCCGCAGCCGGCTTCGCCGCAGCTGGAAACCCAGACGTTCCAATCGCCGTAGTCGGGCACGGCGAAACTGGCGTTGCTGTCGACGACCCGAACGTGGTTCCCAGTCTGAAAGCTCTCCCCGACCCGTTTCCAGCGCACCTGGTAGGATGAGGCTCCTTCCACTGCGTCCCACGTCGCCGACAGGTTCAAATCGCCTGGCGTGGTAGTGACGGTCAGGTTTTGCGGCCGGGGCGGCGGGATGCCGATTGAGCCGGAGACCGGCGGCCCGCAGATGTCGTCGCTGCATCCCGAGATCAGTATGTCCCAGTTGCCGTAGAACGCGACCTCGACAACAACGATTGCGTCGGATACGTTGAAGCTGCCTTCGCCGCCGTCGCTGTGTCGCCAGGTGGTCCGGTAGTAGGATGCTCCCGGGGCTGCGTTCCACCTGGCCAGGATCTTCCTGGTTCTCGGCAAGACCATCAGCTCGAGGTTCGACGGGGCAGCCGGCGTGATGGTGAACTGGGCAGCGGCGCCCGGGCCGCAGCCGGCGTCGTTGCAGGCCTGCGCCTCCAACTCCCAGTCGCCGTATCCCGATACCGTGACGTCGGCGCTGGGATCGGTGACGTTAGTCTCATTCTCCTCCTGGAACTCCGCGCCCCGTTGACGCCAGCGCACTCTGTAGGATGTGGCGTGGTCCGTGGCGTCCCACCATGCGGCGACGTCCAGTATTCCCAGCGCGGAGGCAACGGTCAGGTTTGCCGGAGTGGCCGGCGGCTGGGCCTCTTCTTTTTGCTCCTCCACCACCGTTACCGTAACGTCCACCGTGGTCGCGAGTTTGCGCTCGCCGGTTCCGCTGTGCGCCTGGATGGTGAAGTGGTACACGTTGTCCCCGTCCGCATCGACCGGGTTCTCGTAGTCGGGCGCTTCGCGGAAGACCAGCTCGCCCGTTTTGCGCCCGTTTTCTTTCACCAGCCGGAAACGGTGGCCGTCCGGGCCGCGCTTCACGTAGTTGGTGATGGCATCGCCGTCGGGGTCGGTGGCCGCCACCGTTCCCACCGCCACGTTGCCCTGGGCTACGATGAAGTCGAAGGGGCCGCTGAATTCCGGCGGGGCGTTGGCGTCCGGGTCGGTGGTCTGCTGCTGCGGTCGCTCCGACCACATGCTAAGAGAACTGTCCCAGCCTTGAATGTGCTCCACCGCAGCGAGCCAGGTCAGACCGGCGACGCCCAGGACCAGCCCCAGCGCGACCGCCAGGGGCAAGACGGCTTTCGGTTTGGCGAAATAGAACGTCATCAGGGAACTCCTTCGTGAGCCGGTTCTTGAACCACGGAAACCAGCTGTCAGGGCGCCGGCTGGGTCGTGGCGCAGTATTCCTCGGCCTGCGCCATGGCCTGGTCAAAATCCTCTTCGTCTGCCATCAGCAGCCGGGTCCACTCTTCAGGACCGCCCATGCGGTCCACGGCGCAGACGATTTTCTGCATCTCCAGGACGGTCGCCGGGTCTTCGCCCACGGCGTGGTCCGGCTCCACGGTGGCGATGCAATACGCGGGCATCACCAGCAACATCATGAAGAGCTTGCCCATCAGGTCGATGGCATGCGCCGGGTCGTCGTCGGGCTCGGCAATATCTTGCATTCCGGCCAGGGCGTTCCAGATGCAGCGGTGTGCCGCTTCGCTGATTTGCGCATCGTCCGCCGCACTCATCAGGTAGACCTGGAATTGGTTCTCGTCGCTGAGGCATTCCATCGCCGGGCCGTGGGGCATTTCCGGAAACGCGGCGCTTGCGGCCAGGAGCTGCTCGTCCGTCCGGATGTCCGCTCCCAGGCAATCCCGTTCCTGCGGCGACAACCGGGAGAGGATGCCGGCGCTGGCCCGCGATGAGTCCGCCTCCAGTGCCGGTTGCGGTGGGGAATGTCGCTCCGCCGCGGTGGTCGGGCCCAGGTGTGTGCCGGTCATTTGGTCCGCAGTAGTGACTGACGGCCGCTCCGGCGCCGTCGGGACAGCGTCCTTCCCGGTTGGCCCTACGGCAACTATCGCTGGGACTGGGGCATCTGTCGGCAGGATGCCCTGAGGAATGACCGTCGGGTCTGGAAGATTGGGCAACGGGATTGCCGGTGCTACCAGGGCATGGCCCGAAGCCGCCGTTTCCCCAGCGTCGCTCCTTGCCGACACAAGCTTGTCAGTGGTTTGCAATTGCTCCGCCGTCGCGCCCGAACACCCAGAGCCTACGAGCGGTGCCATTAGTGTCAGGGCCAGCAAAGCTGTCCAAAGGTGCATTGGGTGTTTCATTGTTGGCCTCTGGGATTCGGCAAAGTCGCTGGCGGGTTCCGGCGTTGCGTAGTCGTCTGACGCAATTGTAGTGAACGGCCCTTTAGCCAATGGCATTTACAGGGATGCTCCCGGGGCGTTCACTAACGGCGATGGGCCGGGCCGGCGGCTTCCTCCGGTCAGCCTTACGCTGGGCGGGGGCGATCTGCGACCGATGTCGCCGACGTTCCGCTACGGTTCAAGCGGGCACACGACCTTGTTTTGCCATCGGGGCGGGTACATCATTGCCGCACCCAGAGCCGACTACCGGATGGACCCAGGCGCGACGCTAGAGCCTGCGGACAAATTGAGCGCGTAACCGGAAATTCCATTCCTGCCGCTGACAACAACTGTTTGGTGACGTCGGTCGTCCGTGCATGTACCACGTGGGCGGCAGTGTCGGGAGATCCGGTGCGGATTGGGTGATTAGGCGCCGGCTACGGTGGCGGTTTGCTGGCAAAGGGACACCCGTCGTCCATCATGATGGACGGTCGGCGCAGCGCTGTCGGTGCTGGTGCCGTGGGATTTGATCTCGGGATTTCGCAAACCGGTCGGATGACGCCTGGCAGCCGAGCAAACATATTGACCGGTGTGCCTCTGGTTCGTCAGAGGCACACCGGCCAGGGCGTTGAGATTGATTGGTGGACTGGGTGAGTCCAGTTCCCCCAGCGTCAGAACAGCGTGAGTTGTTGCTTGTCAACCTCTTCCCGGAGCCGTTTTTGAACCTGTCGCGCCGATTCGGGTTTGGGTTCTCGTTCGGCAGGCTTCCTCCGGGATCGCTTCAGGCTCATTGCGGTGGTCAGGTCGTAATGGCTGCTATGATAGCCCGCTCGTTGTAATTCAGTTGTTGTAATTCTTGGATAGCCACTTCGGCGCGGTCTAACCAGTAGTTGGCAGCATTCGCATCGAAATGAGTTTGGGGATGGTAATCGGCTCTTATTCGAGCGTTGTACAGTCTGGAGAAGGATCGTGAGAGGATCCTGGCGCCGTTTGACAACGGTAGTTGGTTGCGGTCAAGGCGAGTGGCAGCGTGGCGGTGTCTCGTCGACCGGTAGGTTCGGATCCAGTCGTCCGACATTGCTTGCGTAAGCGGTGTCCCAATGATGGCGTCGGCGTTGTTTGCGTTCAGCGCGTGGAACACCGCGTAGTACGCAGTGCTCACGGCTCGATGAGCGGTCGCCCGATACTCGGGGGAGTTTGGAGGTGTTACTGCCAAGCTTAGCCGGGCGCTGGCGACCAGATGGTGTGGGTCCACAGGGACGGGCGGCTGGAAGTTCTGTTGCATCTTAACCGGTCTTGTTCGCGCCAGTTTCCGCCGCGCTGAGTTCGACAGCTGGTGGCGGGAAGAAGCCGCGGTCGATGAATTTCTGGTGCATATCAACGTCGAACTGCGAAAGCACTCTGGCGTCGACGGGAGGGTGGCCGGGTTTGAGTCGCACGGTGATGTAGCCGAGTTCCCGGTCTCGGTGCGTGAAAGATTCGGCGATTATGTCGGAGATTTCGAAGCTGTCACCGAGGTAATCGGGGAGATGTTCTCTGACCAGGTCGGCGGCGTGGCTCATAGGTGGCAGTCTATTGGTCATTCTGTGTCCGCCTTCGATGGGGTGTGCTTGGATGTTAATTCACAAGCGCGGGTCTGGTCAAAAATCCTTTGGGTTTGGTGTTCCTGTTCTACGAATCTGTCATCGGTTAACTGGTCAGCGAAAATGTCCTGATGAAGGACGTCACGTTGAACCAAAAAGAACTAGCCGGACTCTCCGTGCTCAACTCCGTTTTGGAATACCAGGTCCCCATCGCCGATGCCGCCGAGCTGCTGGGCGTGTCTCCGCGCCACGCTCGTCGGATGCTGGCCGCCTACCGCGAGCGTGGCGCCGCTGCGTTGGCTCACGGCAACCGGGGCCGCCGTCCCCACAACGCTACTTCACCAGGCGAGGCTGCTGCGGTGGTGCAACTGGCGACGGAGCGCTACGAGGGCGCCAACCACACCCACCTCACCGAGTTGCTCAGTGAGCGAGAGGGCATCGGCCTGAGCCGGCCCACGGTGCGGCGCATTCTTACCAGGGCCGGCATCGGCAGTCCCCGCAGCCGGCGCTCACCGCAACACCGGTTCCGTCGCCAGCGGATGCCCCAGGCTGGAATGCTGATCCAGCAGGACGGCAGCCATCATGCCTGGTTGGAAGACCGAGGGCCCAAGTTCGCCCTGCTGCTGGCGGTGGACGACGCCACCAGTACCGTGATCAATGGCGTGTTTTGCGTCAGCGAAACCACCGCTGGGTACTTCACCCTGCTGGAGGGCCTGATCGAGGACTGGGGCATCCCCCTGGCGCTGCACAGCGACCGACACGCCGTGTTCAAGCACAATGCCCGCCAGCCCGGAGACCGCGGCAGAAGCCACCCAGTTCACCCGGTCCCTGCAGGAACTGGGCATCCGGCAGACCTTCGCCGGCTCTCCCCAAGCGACAGGCCGGGTCGAGCGTGCGGCTGGAACCTTCCAGGACCGGCTGGTAACCGAACTGCGCCTGGCCGATGCCAGGACCATCGACCAGGCCACGGCGGTGCTGCAGGGCTTCCTGCCCCGCTACAACGCCCGCTTCGCGGTGCAGCCGGAGCATCCGGAGCCCGCCTACCGCTTGACGGATCCCGATCTGTGCCTGCCGGACAATCCTGTGCTTCAAGGACACCCGCAAGGTGGCTCGCGACAACACGGTGAAGTACCAATGGCGGGTCCTGCAACTGCTGCCTGACCAGGAACGCACCAGCTACGCCGGACTGCGGGTCGAGGTGCTGGAACGTCCCGACGGTGAACTCATCGTCCGGTACGAAGGCCGTCGCGTGGCCACCCAGGAGTCGCCGCCGCGCATGGGCGCCCTGTTGGCTGGAGTCACGGCCTGGTCTCCGGGGCCCGAACTCCGACGCGTGGTCAGCAGCGTGGGGGATCACCACATCAGCAGGACCCAGCAGCGCCGTCTGGCCACTCTGGAACCA
>JAJDXU010000298.1 GCA_022823105.1 Dehalococcoidia bacterium | reverse complement strand
GCAACGCCGTGAACTTCACGAGGGAGTTTTGTATATAGTGCCGCCGCCGATGCCCGATCATCAACAACTCACCAAATGGCTCAACAGATATCTTTCGGATCAATTGGAGGAAACCGGCTTAGCGTACGTTTTCCTGCCAGTAGACGTCGTGCTGTCCGACGATACCAACGTCGAACCGGACATCGTTGTGGTTCTGTCGGAACGGGCGCACATTATTCATAGAGCACGAATTCACGGTTCACCTGACATTGTTGTGGAGGCCCTATCATCCAACCGGAATCGCGACCTGATAGAAAAGCGCCGGCCGTATCAAGATGCCGGGGTACCGGAATACTGGCTACTGGATGGTGATGCGGACACCATCACGCAACTGGGGTTGGACGACGACGGCGTGTATCAAGAGCGGGCTGTACTCACCGCTGCGGACACGCTGACCACGCCGCTGTTTCCAACGTTAAGCCTGCCGCTGTCGCAGCTGTTCGACCACCCGGCGCGCATCCGCCAGTAGGCGGCTACGGATCGCAATCTCCCGGTGGTAGGGGCGAATGTCATTTGCCCCTGTTTTTCGGCAGAGGCGCGCTCCCACTTAGGAGTGCTTTGACATTTATCTAAACGGCTTGCGCCACAGCGTCGTCGCCGTCCACGGGCAAGCCCCCGCGTTCGTCAAGATATTGCTGCCGCCGCGCCAGCCTTTGCTCCACGGTGGCGTCCCAGTCCTCGCGCAGCACTTCCATCAGTATGAAATCGTGCGACATCCTGCGTACGTGTCGCACCGGTTTGAATCCGGAACGTTCAAAGCTCTTCTGCGCCCGGTGATTCCACTCCAGCGTGTGCAGATACACTCGCTTGAGGCGCATCTCGTCAAACATATATTGCAGCAGCGTAACCACGGCGTCGTAACCGTAGCCGCCGCTCCAGTAGTCCTTGTCCCCAATGACGATGCCGAGTTCGGCAGCCTTCGCCAGGCTGTCCAGGTCGTAGTACATGCAGTTGCCGATGTATTTGCCTCCGGCCACCTCGATCCCGAAGTGGTGGGACCCGGGCGTTGGCCACCGGATCTGGTCCTGGAACAGCTTGAGGTACCGGTCGTACTTCATTGTGAGCGGATAGGCGGCGTCCAGCCTGGCTATCTCAGGGTCGCTGCGCCAGATGTAGTCCTTCTCGGCGTCTTCCATCCGCTTGCCGCGCAGCAGCACCCGCACGCCCCGCAGTTCCAGGTCCTGCTTGCTCATGGGCCGACGCCCTCCCGGTAGGTCTCGATCAGGGACCGGGCCTGCTGCAGCACGTTGCGTTCGTTGTCGTATTCCAGCAGATCCAGGGCCTGTTCGTAGCTGCACCACTCCACCACGTCAAACTCGGCGTCATGGTCCTCGGTGCTGCCGCCGCGCGGCTCCATCAGGTAGAAATAGACTGTCTTGTCGTAGCGGATGCCGTCGTCGTGGCCCACGAAGTAATACTGGATGCTGGTTATGGGCGCCAGCACCTTGACGTGCACGCCCGTTTCTTCCTGCACTTCGCGGCGCGCCGTTTCTTCCACCGTTTCACCGTGCTCCGGCGTCCCCTTGGGCAACCGCCATGTCAGCGGCGCGTCCTCACCGTAGTGACCGGGCCGCGCCCGCGCGCACAGCAGCGTTTCGATCAGGTTTCCCGATTTCCGGAACACCAAGCCACCCGCGGACACGACCTTCACGTTGGGTCGGGACCCTGGGGAGCAAGATTGCGAACCGGACTCTGCGGCATTTGTCGCCAGTCCCGTGTCAAAATCGGAACTGAAGATATCTGAATGGTCGTCGGTTGGGAGTGCAGGGGTGGACATAAACTGGAAGACAGTATCGCTTGCTGGGGATGCAGCCATTGTAGCCGTAGGGCCGGGACGGGTCAAACCGGCCGGCGCTCGCGCTGACACCGGCCGGCGGATCGGCCTGATCGTGAACGGGCTATCCGGCGTCAGTGAAATGCCCGCCGTACGCCGACTACACCGCTGCCATATCCCGGGCCCGCTGCCCTATTGCCCGCCGCCGATGGCCGGCACAAAGTGGATTTCGGACGTTTCGCCGACTCGCTGCATCAGACCCATGCGCGCCACCTCGCCGTCCACATCCACCGCGAGATTGCTGCGGATCTCGCCGTCTTCCATCAGCCGGGCGGCGATGCCTGGGAACATCTCGTCCAATTGTTCAATGACCTGCCGGACGTTCCTCGCTTCAACCTCAACCTGTTTCACGCCGCCGGTGGCGGATTGCAGCATCGTGGGAACGAATACCCTGGGCACGGTACACCTCCTGCGTCCGGACTTGATGTCTATATCATAAGCCATCAACCGCTGCATGCGTTAGCAGGCGGCCAGGCCCCGCTGGTCCTCAAAGATGCCGTTGGCGCGCTGCAACTCGCGGACGTAGCAGATGATACGCTCTATGTCTTCCTCCGCAACCGTCGGCACGGGCAGCATGTTTCCGAACTGCCAGTGATGCGCTACCACGCCGTTCTGCACCGCGCTGCGGAACGAAAAGTCCTGGTGATGGTTCGGTTCGTAGATCCTGTGAACCAGCGGCGGCCCCAGGGTGGTGCCGGCGGCATTGACTCCGTGGCAGGCGGCGCAGTTGCCGTTGAAAACGGCCTCGCCCGCCCGCGCTTTCTCCGACAATTCGGGCACCGTAACCGCCACCGGAATCTCGGCGCCGCTGCTGGCGTCCTCGTACTGCGGCGCCTCCTCGGCCGCGCAGCCGGACAGGAGCAGCGCGGCAAATACGACGGCGAAAAACATTGCGTAGTAGTGTCGGAGCCTATTCATGGTTCCTCGCAACTCAATCCTGCCGGTCGCGCATCAGGACGTACACGGCGAAGGCGCGCCGCTCGCGCTCTGGCGCCAGGCCGCTTGATCTCGGAATTGCGGATCATCTCCAACCAGCGTATCGGCGTTACTCTGGCAGAAGGCGTGAAATATAGCGCAATAGATGCTCCTGATGGCGCGTCGAAGGTCGGTCTGCGTCGGATTACCATCCGCGAGACGCCGCGCGATGTCCAGCAGATCGTCAGAAATCAAGGCCTTCTGCCTTACTGAACCAGGCCCAATCCTCCTTGGGAATGTACCGCGGAAGTACGTACTGAGTAACACCGATTGTCCCAAGCTCCGGCACTATATGATGGTAGAGTCGCCACGACCATTGATCTGCCAGCAATTGATAATCTCCATCCACCACGACGAAAATCTGCGGATACCACTCGCCGGTCACCATATCGTCCGTTTCCTCGACACGTATGGGGCCAAAGGTCAGGGAACCCTGATAGTGGTCGTCCAGCGTGTGTTGGACGATGTCGGCGATCTGTTTTTCGAGCGTTTTATCGACCTGGCCGATGGTCATCGGAGGGACTCCCTGTGGGTGCATTCAACCGCGGCGGGAATACGATGAGCTACTTCCGAGTATATCATCGGACTTTCGGCCCGGTGATGGCGACTCCATCAGCCGGAGAATGTGGCCCACACTGCCGGCAGCCGGGCGATGGCATCGTCGGGCAGCGGTCCTTTGGCGGCGATGGCAACGGCCTGCTCCAGGTGCTCCAGGCTGGAATACCCCACCAGCACGCTGCTCACGCCGGAGTTGCTGAGAGCAAACCGCAGCGACGCCTCCACCAGGCTGTCGGCATATCCCTGTTCAACCAGGAACCTGAAGCCCTCCGCCCGGGACCGGTCCTGTTCGTAATCGCGGCCCGATCCGATGGGCGCGACCGTCGGCACGGCGACGGGATGCCGCGTTGCCTCCCCGCTGAGCGCTCCCGCCGCCAGGACGCGGATCACGAGCACCCCCACGCCGTTGGCGGCCGCGCGTTCGATCTGATTTCCATAGTCGGGCATATCGAACCCCGGCGGCACGGGGGTTCCGGCGCTGGGGTTAACCAGGTTGTACACCGACTGGATGGTGTTCAAAGCTCCCGACTCGATGATCTGGCGCAGCGCCGGCGTCTCTCCAACCGCGGTCATGCCCCAGAAGCTGACCTTGCCCTGATCCCTCAAATCTCGCATGGCGTCTGCCACCTCGCCCAGCGTTTCGTCCGGAGAGACCGATCCGCCGGCGGCCACGGACGCCACGTGGTTGTGCATCTGGATCAGGTCCACCTGCTCTCGCTGCAGGCGGGCAAGGCTGGCGTCCACCGCGGCGATGACGTTGTCCCTGATGTGCCCCGGCTCGTGGGTGGTGACCCGGAACTTGGTGCCGACGTAAACGTCCGCGGACAACTCGTTCAGCACGCGCCCCAAGTTGGTTTCCGATTGGCCATCGCCGTATGATGCGGCGGTGTCGAAGTAGTTGATGCCCAACTCCATCGCCCGGGCGACCGCCCTCACCTGGTCGGCGTGGTCGCCGCGTATCATGAGGCCGCCGACGTTGCCGCAACCGAAACCGATCTCGGATACGTTGAGTCCCGTGTCGCCCAATGGTCGATAGTCCATCACATCTCCTTACTCCCGCACCATGGCGTAGAGCCACTGGTCGATGGTCTGCCCGTCCTTGGTGACGCTCTTGCGCAGGCACCCCTCGTACCCGAATCCTGCCTTTTCCAGCACCCGTGCCGACGCCGGGTTCCATTCGTACACGTGGGCATACAACCGCACCAGGCCAAACTCGGCGAAGGCATATTCGGTCAACGTCTTCAGGGCTCCGGTGGCGATGCCCTGCCCCCAGAAGGGCTCGCCCAGCCAGTAGCCCACCTCCGCAGAGCGGCGGTGAACGTCGCTTTGCAACTCAAACCCGATGCAGCCGAAGGCTTCGGTATCGGAGGCGATTGCGAAGATCGTCTCGGGCTGCTGATCCATCGCGTGGCGTATCCAAGCTTCCGCATCCGCCAGGGTGTACGGATGTGGAAAACGGTCGCGCACGTTGCGCCAAATCGCTCGGTTGTTGGCGTGCCGGGCCAACGACGGCGCATCGGCCGGTTCCAGGCTTCGCAACTGCCACTCACCAAATTCGATCATCAAGGCGCACCTACTCCCGTACGATGGCGTACAGCCATTGGTCCAGTATCTCTCCATCCTTGATAACGCTCTTGCGCAGCAGACCCTCATACTGATAGCCCGCTTTCTCCAACACCCGGGTTGAGGCAGGATTCCATTCCATCACGGTTGCGAACAACCGGACCAGATCCAGGTCGGTGAAAGCGTATTCGGTCAACGCCCGCAGCGCTCCGGTGGCGATGCCCCGATTCCAGAACGGTTCGCCCAGCCAGTAGCCGACCTCGGCGGAAATACGCGCCACGTCATCCTGTGGCAGCAATCCGATACACCCGATGGCTTCATCCACCGATGCGATGGCGAAGATCGTCTCCGGTTCCTGAGCCAACGCAAACTGTATCCACTCTTCAGCATCGGCAATGCCATAGGGATAGGGGTGTCGATCCCACAGATTGAGCCAAACCGCCCGGTTGTTTCCATACTTCGCCAACGCCGGCGCGTCTTCCTGTTTGAAGGTTCGTATCTGCCACTGGCCAAAACTGATCCTCAATAGCCGTTCCTTTTGATAGGGGTTTGCTGCCGTGTGGGTGGGGAATCGCGGGGGTTGCCTATTTGACAACTCTCTAGCCATTTCGCTAGTATAGTGCTAATCCGCACGTTGGGGCGGAGGGGGGCGGATCGTATAGCCGCCGAAAAAGAGGCTTCTAAAAGCCTCTTTTTTTATGGCACCAGACGCTTGCTTACGAGAACACCATCCACATGGGAATGTGATGCCGTGGAGGAAAAGCACTCATTCTATGTGTTCGTCAGATTACCCAAAACTATGGTAATGTCGAACGGCTCCTTCAGTGGATGATTCCCGTGCTTGGTAGGATGTTATCCCCTGGCCGTCGAGGACACGGCATACTCGAACAGTTCTTTCTTAGAGTTTCGTTTTCGGATTGCTCTAACCTCGACGTCATCAAAGCCGATTTCGCGCATAATATCCGCGTAGATATTTTGAGTTGCTAACACAGTACCATAAAATGTGGAATTCCCGACGATATAATGCACTCTGCCACCGGGCCGCACCACTGACCGCAGAGATCTGAAATGACCGAAGATATCGTCAAAATACTTGAGAACATAGTTCGCAAGTAAGGCCCCATTCTTGTTCTTGCTGGCCCGCATAGCTTCAGACACGTCCGACAGATGAGGATGTTCAAACCCGTAATATGGTTGCCAATCATTAAGGCGACTTGTCGCGATCCCCCACGTTCCACCGATGGCTACCCAGTCCATTTCACCGGCGTCTTGCGGTTCAACTAGGTATCCAAGCCAGTACATATAAGGGCGTAGCTCTCGGATATACGACATACGGTTTGCATATGGCGGTGAGGTTATCACCAAATCGAAGGTACCCAATGTTTCCTGGCACAACTCGCGCGCATCATACACATACGCGCGGCTATTCCCTCTGATGCGCTCAGCGGCACCATCGCAAACGTGCTCGTAATCTTGACGGAATGTATCCGCCGGGTTTGTGTCCAAGGGCAGCATTGGTTGACTTTGCTTAAACGACATTGATTGATGGTTAAATGCCGCATTCGAAAGCCGGATCAAAGTTCGGCAAAACGCAATCTTCAGCAGATCACTAGAGGCAGTCCCTTGTGATGCCATGTCAATCGCGGAACGTAAGCAACACAAAAACCCGAGGTTCGCCGGTCCCCACCAACGTTCTATCTGGTATATCGGCGGAGGGTCTGCGCAACACACAGCATTTTCAACCAGATCAAGCGCGTAGGCACCGGCCATAAGCGTGTCGTCCACCTCTTCCTGGCTGTAGTGTCGCGTCTTGGCGGTTGTCAACCATACCAAAAACGGATTAATATCCGTGGTAACAGCATCGAACCCGCGAGTAATTGAACCTAGGGCAGTAGTTCCGGTGCCGCAAAACGGGTCCAGCACGCGCTCCGCCATGGCATCTTGGTTGAGTATTTCTTCAACAATTTTCAACGAGTATGCCGGCGTTAGGCGCAGCCAGCCATGCCGACCAGACATTGAGTTGAATTTTTGCGTGTATTCTGGTCGCTGTGTCAATTTTTTTAAGTCGGAAACCATCTCATCCAGCCTTCAAAAGGGACTGCAAAACGCGGTCTAGTTCGGCGCGCAGTTGACTAGAGTTGCGTTCGAAGAAAGCGGCTAAATCATATCCCAATACTTCTCGTGTGAATGCATAAGTTGACCGTAAGTCATCATCCGTCTCAACGATGCCAGTCACCATAGCCCACCGCTCTCCCCTATAACGGCTTTGAATATCACCATCAATCTGATTTGACAAGATAACCACACACGGAAGGTAAGTATTGATGTAGGCGCTGGCCGCATTAGCTATGTCTGCGTTTTGGCGCTTGCTGTCTTTGCTTTTGTATCCCTGTCTAACCTCGAATACCACACCAGTGAGACTATCGGCAATCGATTTTTGAACGCCGATGTCTCCGGCTGCGCGATTGATCCAATGGCGGACTCGGTCTCTGGCATGACTGTCTTCCACAGATTGCAGTGGGATGCGGCCATCCAGGTAAAGCTTTTGTCGCCTGCCGCTGGGAGTTTCCCGCTCATACCACCATGTAGCATCCTCGTCCGACAAACCGAGCGAGTCAATGAGAATCTGGCGAAATAGCCTTTCGCAGCCTATGCCAATCTGACGATATACACTCGTCATGCCACCTGCGGCTTTATGAGCCGCATACATCAATGGATTATCCAGTCCGAACCAATTGTAGAAGGCGTCCGCTTGATAGAGACTCTGAAACGTTCCCAATGACAGACCCTCACGCCCGCCTTGACCAAACTTGGGTTTGTATTGAGCGCAAACGTCGATCGGCTTCAGGAGGATCTCTCTGTACTTCTGGTCTTCAGGATGATCTGCCATGCTCTATCGTCCTTAGATCGACGATCCCCGCCGGTTGTTGTTGGCCATCCTTCACGAACAGCCGACAACAGCCGGTCACTCCAGAGTCTGTGCGTCCCTGCTGCTACCCGCCGTTCCACTCCGCTTCCAGGATGCTGCCTGGCGTGATCGGCAGCGCGGTCATGCGTTTGCCCGTGGCCTGCTCCACCGCGTTGGCGATGGCCGCCAGCGGGGGCACGATGGGAACCTCGCCGACGCCGCGCACGCCGTAGGGATGGCCGGGGTTGGCGACCTCCACGATGACGGTGTCGATCATGGGCAGGTCCAGCGACGTGGGCATGCGGTAGTCCAGGAAGCTGGAGTTCATCATCTGGCCGCTGTCGCCGAAGTAGTATTCCTCGTTCAGCGCCCAGCCGATGCCCTGCACCGCGCCGCCTTGGATCTGGCCCTCCACGTAGCTGGGATGCACCGCCTTGCCGGCGTCCTGGATGGCCGTGTAGCGCAGGATCTGCGTCTTGCCGGTGTCGGGGTCAACCTCAACGTCCACCACGTGCACGCCGAAGGAGTTGCCCTCGCCCGTCGGGTCCAGGCTGGCCGTGCCGGTGATGCCGCCGCCGGTGGTGTAAAGCTGCCGCGCCAGTTCTTTAAAGGTGAAACTCAACTCCTCCGACTTGTGCCGGATGACGCCGGAATCGTACTCAACCTCCTCGGCCGGCACGTCCCAGATCGACGCTGCCCGTTCCACCATCTGCGTTTTCACGTCCTCGGCGGCCAGGATGGCGGCCCAGCCGGTGGCGAAGGTGGTGCGGCTGCCGCCCGTCACCATGGTGTAGCCGATGGAATCGGTGTCCACCACCTGCGGCTTGATCTCATCGTAGCCGATGCCCAGCGTTTCGGCGGCCTGCTGCGCGATGGATGCCCGCGACCCGCCGATGTCCACCGAGCCCTCGATCAGGTTCACCGTGCCGTCGGGGTTCACCGTCATGTTGACGCTGGAGTGGAACCCTCGGTTCATCCAGTAGCCGGCGGCCACGCCGCGACCACGGTTCGCGCCTTGCAGCGGTGTTCGGTAGTGGTCGTGGTTGCGCGCCGCTTCCAGGCACTCCACCAGCCCGACCTTCTGGAAAATCGGGCCTTCCTCCTTTCGGACGCCCTCCTTCGAGGCGTTGTTCAGGCGGAACTCCACCGGGTCCACGCCCAGCTTCTGGGCAACTTCGTCCACCACCTGCTCCACGCCGAAGGCAGCCTGCGGCGAGCCGGGCGCGCGGTAGGCGGCGGTCTTGGGCTTGTTGACCACCACGTCGTAGCC
>JAJDXU010000259.1 GCA_022823105.1 Dehalococcoidia bacterium | reverse complement strand
GCCCGGATCGCCGATGGCTTGCGCGAAATCCAGCAGGCCGCCATCGCTTTAGGCGGCAACGCAATCGTTGAAACATGCCCAACCGATGCGAAAAAGCTCATCGATGTTTGGGGACCGGAGCCCTCCGCAATGGAAATAATGCGCCGCATCAAGGGTCAGTTCGATCCCAGGGGCGTGCTCAACCCGGGGCGCTTCGTGGGAGGTTTGTGATGGCCGACGGCGTCACTAGCGGTGTCGAAGAGTTCCAGCACGCCGGAGGGGGGATAGACGCCGGCCACGGTTTCCCCTTCGGCCTTCCGTTCGAAGGTTCCCTCAACGACGGGCCCGCTTTCGCGGGCGCCGACGCCCCGACCGAAGAGGACCTCTACCGCTGCGTCCATTGCGGGTTGTGCCTCAGCGCGTGCCCCACGTACGTGGAAACTCGTCTGGAGACCGAATCGCCCAGGGGCCGCATCGCGTTGATGAAAGCCGTCCATGAGGGGAGAACCGGAATCAGCGACCGCTTGGTCTCCCATTGGGAATTGTGCTTGCAATGCCGCGCCTGCGAAGCCGTCTGTCCCTCCGGTGTACCGTACGGCCGCCTCATGGAGCACACCCGGGCGCAGGTGCGCCAAAACCAACTGCAAAGCCCTCAACTGAACCGTTTGTCGCGGTTATTCCTGCGGGCTGCCTTGCCGCACAACCGCCGACTCCGCATTGCCGGCCATCTGATGCGCATCTACCAGAGATCCGGCGTCCAGCGTCTGTTGCGCCGTTCCGGAATTTTGCAAGTCCTGCCGGGCGACTTGGGCGCCATGGAAAACCAGATGCCCGTCATGGGAGATCGGTTCTTTGCACCCACCGGCCGCGCTTTCCCTGCGACCGGCGAGCGCCGCATGACCGTCGGACTCCTGTCGGGCTGCGTCATGCCCATGATGCAGGGTGACGCCATGCGCGCGGCGGTGAGGGTGTTGCAGCGCAACGGCTGTGAGGTCGTTACGCCCGTCAACCAGGGATGCTGCGGCGCGCTCAACCTCCACGCCGGTGACCTTGAAATCGGCCGGCAGATGGCCCGCCGCAACATCGATGCGTTCCGCGCCGCCGGCGTTGATGCCATAGTGACCGCTTCGGCCGGCTGTGGTTCCTCCATGAAAGAATATGGGGACCTCCTCCAAAATGACCCCGAATATGCCGCGACATCACGGGAGTTCGCCGCCAAAACCCGCGACATCACCGAATTCCTGGCCGAACTGCCGTTGGATCCGCCGCGGGCTGAGCTTACATGGTTGGTTACCATGCAGGATCCGTGCCATCTGGCCCATGCTCAAAGAATCACCGAGGCGCCGCGTAAGGTGCTGACCAGCATCCAGGGATTGGATCTGCGGGAAATGGCGGAATCGTCCCTGTGCTGCGGGTCCGCGGGGTTCTATTCCCTGATCCAGCGCGACATGTCCCAGAGGTTGCAGTCCCGCAAGGTCGGGAACGCGCTCGCCACCGGCGCCGCCGTCATAGCCTCCGCCAATCCAGGCTGCATGGCTCAGTTGCAACAGGGATTGCGCAACGCGGGATCGGAAACCCGCGTCATGCACGTGGTGGAAATTCTCGACGCGGCCTACCGGGCGGAAAATCCTCCGCCCTAGGTGCGACTCAAACAGATCGAGCGGCCAGGAGATCCCTGCGCGTTATGTTCGACGGGCCTTTTCAAAGTCCTGGTTGGCGGCCTTTCACCCCGAACCGTCATTCCGGCGAAAGCCGCAGATGCGCCTTTGGCGTGCCGGAATCCAGAACATTCCGATCACAACGACCTCTTGGTTTCCCGCTTGCGTGGGAATGACGGATTAACTTTGAAAAGGCCCTGGGCATGTTCGCCAGGTGCTTGACCGTAGCGGTTCTACAAGGTAAACCCGATCCGGATCGCGGCTCGGGTCATGCGTTAGTCGGCGATGCTGTTGGTGGCGAAGCTCCGCTGCGCTGCAGCCACGCTCGCGCCAAATGCCACCTCGTATCCAGCATCGGCGAGAATCATTTCGAGAGCCGATAGCACGGACAGGACGCTGCTTTCCCGCGCCCCTTCGCCCATCATGCCGATTCGCCAAACGCGGTTGCGGAACTCGCCCAGACCGCCGCTGACCTCGATGTTGAACTCGTTCAGCAATCGACCCCGCACCGCCGCCTCGTCAATGCCATCTGGGGATTTCACCACCGTGATCGGGTTCAGTTGGTAATCCTCGGCTGTGGCCAGATCCAGGCCCATCGCAGATAGGCCCGCCCGCAGGCCCGCCGCAACGTGGGCGTGCCTCGCGTGCCGTTCCTCGATGCCCTCCTCCATCATCATCCTGAGCGATTCGCGCATCGCGTACGTCATGGTGATGGGGCTGGTGTGATGATACACCCGCTGAGTCTCGTTCCAGTACTCTGCCACGCCCTGAAGGTTGAAATAAAAACTCTCCACCTTGGTCGAACGTTTGTTGATGGCGTCCATCGCGCGTTCCCCGAAGCTGATGGGCGCCAGGCCCGGAGGCGCTCCGAGGCACTTTTGGCTCGCGCTGTAACAGACGTCGATGTCCCAATCGTCCATCTGAACGTCGTGGCTGCCCAACGACGTGACGGCATCTGCCACCACCAGTGCGCCGTACCTATGCGCCATTTGGATGGCATCCTGCAGCGGCGTCAGCGCCCCGGTCGATGTTTCAGCATGTACCAGCCCCACCATCTTGGTTCCCGGGTTGGCTTTCAGCGCGTCCTCCAGGGCGTTCAGGTCTGCCGGCTCTCCCCATGGCGAATCCACCATCACGGTGTTGGCCCCGCACCGCTCGGCAATGTCCGCCAGGCGCACTCCAAAGTAACCGTTACGGCACACGATGGCGGTATCGCCCCGTTCCAGGACGTTCACGCAAGCTGTCTCCATCGCTCCCGTGCCGGTGGCAGAAATGGGCATGGTCACGTAGTTCTGCGTGTGGAAAACCTGCCGAAGCATCTCGCACACCTCATCCATGATCTGGAAAAAGAGGGGGTCGAGATGCCCCACCACTGGCTGGGTCATGGCTCGTAGCACCCTGGGGTGGACCGTGCAAGGGCCGGCGCCCAGCAGCAAACGGTTCGGGGCCTCGAATTCTTCTAAATATGACTCGCTCACTGTGCTCTCCGTCGTTGAACGCTTTACGATTCGGACCTCGGCTTAACTACACCACCGCTGATGCCCCGCCATCGATGTTTATGGCCACTCCTGTCAGGTAGCTGGCCCGTTCCGATGCCAGAAATGCTATGACGTCTCCGGCCTCCGCGCCCTCACCTACCCGGCCCAATGGCACTCCTCGACCGGCCGCCAACTGCGCGTAGAAGTTGTCAGGGTCCAGGTCGGGTTCGTTGATGATCCGGGCATCATAGCGTCGTTGGTGTTGGCCGCTCTTGATGAGGCCGATGCACACCGTGTTCACCAGGATATTGTCCGACGCCAGGTCTTTCGACAGTCCCTTGGTGATCGCGATTCCTGCCGCGCGGGAAATGGAGGTGGGCATGGAATTGGCGCCCGGCGTCCGGCCACCCAGGTTGGTAACGTTGATTATGCGGCCCCCGCCGACCTTCCGCATTTCAGGGATGGACGCCCTGATCAGGCGCACGGCTCCCCACACCTTGAGCTCGAAATCGAACTCCCAGTCGTCGTCGCTGACGTCCTCAAACCCCTTGGCCATGGATGTGCCCGCGTTATTGACCAGGATGTCAACACGGCCATACCTCTCCATCGCGGTGTTCACTACCCGCGCGGCCGTGTCCTTGTCCGTCACGTCCGCGGACATGGGCAAAACCTCGCCCTCGGTGGCAGTACGAATTTCGTCAGCCGCGGCGTCCAGAACATCCTGCCGACGCGCGACAATGATGACGTTGGCGCCTTCTCCTGCCATACGTTGGGCGGCCGCTTTGCCAATGCCTTCGCTGCCGCCCGTTACTATTGCTACCTTGCCGTCCAGTCCCAGCTCCATCGCTCGCCTCCTTTCAAAAACCCCGGATTGTGTGACGGTATCCGGGCATATACATGTCGATAACCGCCGCCGATTATAGCACAGCCCCGTGCTCCCTACTTGGATAACACGCCTGCGAGCCCCCAGGATCCAGGGTCGTCGCAGGTTGTCAGCATGTCCGCCAACGCCCGCTTTTCGGCTGCGGCAACCGTCAAATCCCACTGCCGTTTCACGGAAATCCAGTCGGCAGCATATCTGCACCAGCCTGCCGGGTTTTCGGGCCGCCATTCGTCGGGCGCCTGCTTCCCTTTGGAGCGATTCACTGATGCGTCGGTCACCTGCAGGCTGTTCGGGTTGGTCAGGTCGTTGGCAAAGGCGCGTTTCCGGTCCCCTTCCCATCGCCAACCCCCGGCCGCGTGCGCGTGCCCCAGCGGCACATGGTGATCCACATCCACGTCCGACGCGTCCGTGAAAACCTCGCCCGACCATGGCCCAATCCACTCGCCCCCGGTCACCCGGCATCGTTCTTCGGTCGCGAAGGATACGGCCGCCAGGCTCTCCACGATCAGCGCCTCCGCCCGGGTATTTTGGCAGTCGCGGTCGGAATCGAGCCAATGCCTCCAATCGCCCCGGTCATATTCGACCTCGGCTCCCCGTTCAGCTACCACCAGGGCTTCGAGCTCAGCCACTACCTCCGCCACCCCAGGGAGAGGTTGTGCCGGGGTCGGATTCGCGCCGGCCGTTCTTGGGCCGGATTCAGCGACCACAGTGGCAAGTTCGCCGCTGATTCCGCGAACCGTCCCCCCGGCGCCATCCCCCACGTCGCACGCCATCCCTCCGACCGCGGCGAATACCAGCCAGACCGCGATCCTCACGCCAGAACCGAGACCCATCGATTTTAGAGTCCGATTCCCTCACGCTCCGCGATGGACGGGACATCTTTGTCGCCCCGCCCGCTCAGACACACCACGATTATGTTGTCCGATGGCATGTCGGCCGCCATCCGGCTTACGTGATAGATGGCGTGTGCCGATTCCAGGGCGGGGATGATACCCTCGGTCCTGCAAAGCAGGCGGAATCCCTCCATTGCCTCGTCGTCGGTCACCGCCAGATACTCGGCCCTTCCCGTTGCTTTCAGCCAACTGTGCTCCGGGCCAACTCCGGGGTAGTCCATACCGGCGGATATGCTGTGCGCCTCCTGGATCTGGCCGTTTTGGTCCTGTAAGAGGTATGACATGGAGCCGTGCAGCACGCCCGGCCGTCCGGCCGACAGCGTGGCGGAGTGGCGACCGGTTTCAACCCCCTCTCCGGCGGCCTCCACCCCTACCAAACGTACGCCAGAGTCGCCGATGAACTCATAGAACGTGCCGATGGCGTTGCTGCCTCCTCCGACGCAGGCCGATACGACGTCCGGCAGGCGCCCCTCAATCTCAAGTATTTGCTCCCTGGCCTCGCGGCCGATCACGGACTGGAAATCCCGCACCAGCATCGGGTACGGATGCGGCCCAACCACGCTGCCTATCAGGTAGTGAGTGGTTTCGACGTTCGTGACCCAGTCGCGGATGGCTTCATTGATGGCGTCTTTGAGCGTGCGCGTTCCCGACTCCACGGGAATCACCTCGGCGCCCAGCAGGCGCATTCGGTACACGTTCAGCGCCTGGCGCACCGTGTCTTCTTCTCCCATGTACACGATGCACTGCAAACCCAGCATGGCACACACCGTGGCGGTGGCCACTCCGTGCTGCCCTGCCCCCGTTTCCGCGATGATGCGTTCCTTGCCCATCCGTTGCGCCAGCAGGCACTGGCCCAGTGCGTTGTTGATCTTGTGGGCTCCGGTGTGCGCCAGGTCTTCTCGCTTTAGGTAGATGCGGGCGCCGCCGCAGTGCCTGGTCAGGTTTTCGGCAAAATACAGCGCGGTGGGTCGGCCTGCGTAGTTCACCATCAGGTGGTTCAATTGGTCGGCGAACCCTGCGTCGTCCTGGGCCGCCCGGTACGCGATCTCCAACTCGGCGAGCGCGGCCATCACGGTCTCCGGAACGAATTTCCCGCCAAAGTCGCCGAATCGGCCCCGCTCGTCCGGCAGTTCGGTCTGGGTAGGCACTACCATGATTAACTCACCTCGGTTGAACGGTTGCCCAGTTTCGCGTTGGCGATGAAGTCTCTGATTTTTTGATGGTCTTGAGCGCCGTCGATTTCAACGCCGCTGGATACATCCACTCCCCAGGGACTGGCAACTTCGACCGCGTTCGCCACATTTTCCGGCGTCAGTCCACCCGCCAGTAGAAACCGCTTACCGGCGGCAGACAATCTCCCCGCCACGCTCCAGTCGAACGCTTGCCCGGTGCCACCGTGCAGGCCGGGCACCTGGCTGTCCAGGGTTACGATGCATCCGGCCGATGAATAGGCATCAATCTTGCCGCCCAGCGATTCGATCGCGTCCGCGTCGGCCCCGTTGGGAACATGCAGGACCTTGATCACGCGGGCGAATTCCTGCACTCGCCTGCAATACTCAACGGTTTCATCGCCGCACAACTGCACGCAGTCCAGGCCGGCCTCCCCGATCACGCGCGTAACGTCCTGTAATGGCTGGTCCCCGAACAGACCCACCGGTACCGGCGTACTTGATCCGGACTCACGCACGCTGGTGGTAATAGCCAACGCGTCACCAACGTCAACGCGGCGCCGCCTCCCGGGAACGAACACAATGCCGTAGTAATCTGCGCCCGCCTCGGCCGCTGCCAATGCGTCCTCCACTCTCCGCACGCCACAGATTTTTACGCGCGGCGTTCCCACGATGCTTACCGGGTGGCCAGGACGGAGGAGCCCGTCAACGAACGCACCTTGGACGCGGTATCTTCCGCCGTCACCAGCGCTTCACCAACCAGCACCGCATCTACCCCGTAGGGTCGCAGCCGCGCCAGGTCATCCGGAGTGCTGATGCCGCTCTCACTGACGGTTACTTTTCCGGCCGGAATGCAGGGGGCCAATCGTTCGGTGGTCGCCAGATCAGTAACGAATGTGTGGAGATCCCGATTATTGATTCCTATCACCTCTGCGCCGCATTCGACCGCTATCTCGATTTCCCCTTCGTCGTGCGTTTCCACCAGGGGCGTCATGCCCAATGATCGCCCCAGATCAATCAGTTCGGACAGTTGGGATGGAGTCAGTATGTCTACGATCACCAGGTATGTGTCCGCGCCAATCGCCCTGGCTTCGTAGATCTGATAGTGGTCAAATAGGAAGTCTTTCCGCAACACCGGGGCATTCCCCGACGCGCCGCTTTCTTTCACCGCCGTGAGATGCGACGGCTCTCCAAGAAAGTGCCCATCGGTAATGACGGACACTGCCGACGCGCCATTGGCCACGTACGTCGCAGCCAAGTCAATCGGTCGAAAATCCTCGCGCAACAGCCCCTTGGACGGCGACGCTTTTTTCACCTCTGCGATCAGGCTGATGCCGTCTGCGCGCAAAGCGGCCGCAAAATCCAGCGCAGCCGGTCGGGCCGCGATAGCGTCTTGCAAGGCCCCCAACGGTGCCTTTCGCCTCGCAGCGTCCAGTTCCTCGCGTTTCTTTTTGACTATCTTGTCCAGGATGCTGGGCATTTTGCACATATCCTTCATGCGCTCCGGGGCGCCAATTCCTGAGTCAACGAGATCAGCGAATCAAGCTTCTGGGCAGCCTTGCCTTCGTTGATCGAAGCCCGCGCCAACTCAACGCCATCGGCAAGAGTCGAAACCGCGTCGCCGGCCACCAGCGCTGCCCCGCTGTTCAGCACCACAGCGTCCGCGATTGGCCCGCTGGTTCCCGACAGTACATCGCGCATCGTCGCGGCGTTGTCCATCGGACTTCCCCCGCGGAGATCCTCCGGTGTTGCGGCAGCCAACCCCAGTTGCCTGGGTTGCACCAGGTACGGCCGCACCACACCATCCAGAACTTCCCACCCCTTGGTGTCGCTCCCCAGCGAAATCTCATCCATCCCGTCGTCGCTGTGCACTATGATGGCATGGCGCGTGCCGAACAACCGCAGTGCCTCCGCCATCTTTTCACCAACCTCAGGATAGCCCACGCCGATGAGTTGGCAGCAAACACCC
>JAJDXU010000281.1 GCA_022823105.1 Dehalococcoidia bacterium | reverse complement strand
AGGCTGGTCGGCCGCATCCGCTCAGGGGAGCGTGACGGCGCCCACGGGTGTAACGGTTCGTGACGGCCCGACGGCCGGCGAGGTGATCATATCCTGGGACCCGGTGCCGGACGCCGCGTTCTACCGGGTAGGCTGGGTGGCTTTCGAAGACTACCTGCGGGTGGTAGATGCACTCGGCCAGGACGAATGGCGGGAGACTTTTGCTACCGTAGACGTTCGCAACCGGGGACAGACTTCGCATACCCTATCGCGCCTGACTCCGGGCGCCTATTACACGTTCATAGTGGGCAGCAACGGCTCGCGGTCAGGGAAGCCGAGTTGGCCGTCTGGATGGGCGACCCTGACCCTCAGTGGGAACCTGCCCGCCTGCCCAACCGCGGAACCTGACACGACGATCGACCACGCCGGCGTGCGCGCGGACCGCGCCGTGCTGGTCGAACTGTACCACGCCACCGGCGGCAGCGACTGGAGGGCCAACACCAACTGGCTCACCAGTGAGCCGCTCAATGAATGGCACGGCGTGACCACCAACGCCGCCGGCCGGGTCGTGGAACTGGGACTTGCGAACAACCGGCTCAAAGGGCCGATCCCATCGGCGCTGGGCAACCTTACCCATCTCACCACTTTGGTCTTTACACACAACTCGTTGAACGGGCCAATTCCCGGCGAGTTGGGAAATCTTGCCCAACTGGCGATCCTGGACCTTTGGAACAATGACCTGACCGGGACAATACCCCCGGAGCTGGGCAATCTGGACAGCCTGCTCGATTTGGATTTGGACGAAAACGGGTTGACCGGGTCGATCCCGGGCGAGCTGGGCAATCTGTCCAGCCTGGAAAAGTTGTACATACAGCAAAATGAGTTGACCGGGTCGATCCCGGGCGAGCTGGGCAATCTATCCAGCCTGGAAAAGTTATACCTGCAGGCCAATGATCTGACCGGGGCGATACCGAACGAACTGGGCAACCTGTCCAACCTGGAAATACTGGCCCTGTCCACGAACGAGCTGACCGGGTCCATTCCGGCCGAACTGGGCAAACTATCCAACTTGAAACAGCTGTACCTGCGGCAGAATGGATTGACCGGGTCGATACCGCCTGAACTGGGCAACCTGGATAACCTTGAAATACTGACCCTGTCCTTAAACGAACTGACCGGGGCGATACCGCCCGAACTGGGCGACTTGTCCAACCTGGAAGCACTGGGTATGTCCACAAACGAACTGACTGGGGCGATACCGCCCGAACTGGGCAACCTTTCCAACCTGGAAGCACTGGGTATGTCCGCAAACGAACTGACCGGGTCGATACCCAACGAGTTGGGAGACCTTTCCAACCTGGAAGAGTTGTATCTGCGGGATAACCAATTGACCGGGGCGATACCTTCCGAGCTGGGCAACTTGTCCGATCTGGAATTTCTGTACCTCAACGGCAACCAACTGAACGGGTCGATACCGACCGAGCTGGGCAGCCTGTCCAACTTGACCCAACTATCTCTCTACAGTAACGAGTTGAACGGGCCAATACCGGCCGAGCTGGGCAACTTGTCCAATCTGGAATTGCTGTACCTCTACCGCAACCAACTGACCGGGCCGATACCGGTCGAGCTGGGCAATCTGGACAGCCTGCTCACACTGGATTTGGACGAAAACGAGTTGACCGGATCGATCCCGGGTGAGCTGGGCAATCTATCCAGCCTGGAAATGTTATACCTCCAGTCCAATGAGTTGACCGGGGGGATACCGACCGAACTGGGCAACCTGGACAACCTGGAAATACTGGGCCTGTCCGCAAACGAATTGACCGGCCCGATACCCGCCGATCTGGGCAACCTGACCAACGTCATCGAGCTTGCCCTCAACGACAACCAGTTGACCGGGGACGTTCCCGGCTGGCTGGGGGATCTGATCAACCTGAAATTGCTGCACCTCCATAACAATCAGCTCACGGGAACCATTCCGGCCACGTTGGGCAACCTGGCCAACTTGAGAGAGTTCAAAATCGCCGGCAACCCCGTATCCGGATGCGTTCCGGATGCCCTGGCCAACGTCGCAGATAACGACGTCGCTGCGCTGGGCCTGCCGCTGTGTTCGGTAGGGGCGGCCACGGCCGCCGACCGTGCCGCCGAACGGGCCGTCCTGGTAGAACTGTACAACGACACCGGCGGCAACAACTGGACGGACGGTTCGAATTGGCTCAGCGATCACCCCGTCGGCGAGTGGCACGGCGTGACCACCGACGCGTCGGGCCGGGTGACCAGGATAGATCTCAGCGGGAACGGTCTTGCCGGCGCCGTTCCCGCCTCCTTGGAGAACCTGTCCCTTTTGGAAGACCTCAATCTTTTGGACAACCGGCTCAACGGGTCGATACCTGCGGAGCTGGGCAACATTTCCAACCTGCGTTACCTGTTCCTGGCACGGAACCAGTTGGCCGGTTCCGTGCCGTCGTCCCTGGGCAATCTCTCCAATGTCGCGGCACTGGGTCTCGACGGCAATCAACTGACCGGGCCGGTCCCGCCCGAATTGGGCAACCTGTCCAACCTCAATTTGCTGTTCCTCCACGATAATCAGCTCACCGGGTCGATCCCGCCCGAGTTGGGCAACCCATCCGCCTTAAGGGAGCTGACACTATCGGGCAACGAGTTGACCGGGCCGATACCGGCGGAGCTGGGCAATTTGGCCAACCTGCTCCGGCTTCACCTCCACGACAACCAACTCACCGGGTCGATTCCCGACGCATTGGGCAGCTTGGCGAATTTGACCAGCATCAAGGTTGCCGGCAACTCCCTTACGGGATGCGTTCCGGATGGCCTCCTCCAAGTCGCCGAGAACGACTTCAATATGCTGGGCCTGCCCTCCTGTGCGGCGGAGTCGGCCGCAGCAGCCGAACGCGCCGCGCTGGTCGAGCTCTACCACGCCACCGGCGGGAGCGACTGGACCGACAGCGCCAACTGGCTCAGCGACCAGCCCGTCGGCGAATGGCGCGGCGTGACCACCACCGACGCGGGTCGGGTCACCGCCGTGGATCTGGGGAACAATGGACTCACCGGCACAATTCCAGCTTCCCTGGGCGACCTGTCCCAATTGACGACGCTATCCCTTGTGGGAAACCAGCTGAGCGGACCGATACCTGCGGAGTTGGGCAACCTCTCCAACCTGCAATATCTGTACCTTTCGGGGAACGAGTTGACGGGAACAATTCCGACTTCGCTGGGAAACCTGTCCAAGTTGATCTATGTGTACCTGCACGACAACCAGTTGACCGGTTCGATACCGACCGAGTTGGGCAGCCTGTCCAGTCTGGAATGGCTGTACCTGGACCGGAACTTGCTGACCGGAACCATACCTACCGAGTTGGGCGATTTGGCCAACCTCACCCAACTGACCCTCAACAACAACCGGCTGACCGGGTCGATTCCGGCCTCACTGGGCAACCTCACCAACCTGACCACCATAAGGCTGGCGGGCAACGCCCTCACCGGATGCGTGCCTCGGGGGTTGCAAAGTGTCGCGCAAAACGACTTCGCAACGCTGGGCTTGCCCTTCTGCTGACGCTTTGCGGCGGTGGTAATCGGTATGGATGTGGACCGGCGGATACGGCAGGCGCGGTGTGGTAAGATTCCGCCATCATCCACACCCATTGACACCATTGCGAGGAGAACCCATGACCACCACTCAGCGATCCGCCGCCACCGAGGGCTACAGCGTAATCGGCAGCCGGCCCATCCGCCACGACGGCACCGACAAGGTGACCGGCCGCGCGCAGTACGGCGCCGACATCAGCCTGCCCGGCATGCTCCACGCCAAGATCCTGCGCAGCCCCCACGCCCACGCCCGCATCAAGAGCATCGACACCAGCAAAGCCGAGGCCATGCCCGGCGTCCACGCCGTCGCCACCGCCGCCGACCTGCCGCAGCCCGGCGGGCGCGTCCTGGACCTGGGCGAAGGCGCGATGATCAACCCCAAGTTCCTGAGCAACAACTGCCTGGCCGCCGAGAAGGCGCTCTACAAGGGACACGCCATCGCCGCCGTCGCCGCCGACAGCGCCCACGAGGCCGAGCTGGCCCTGGCCCTCATCGACGTGGAGTACGAGGTGCTGACGCCGGTGCAAGACGTGCTGGAGGCCATGCGCGACGACGCCCCACTGGTCCACGAGCGTCTCGCCAACCTCAACGACCCCAACGTGCGTCCCGGAGGACTGCTGGGCGAGGGCGACGACGGCAAGGTGGGCAACGTGCCCAACCGCTACTTCTATGAGATCGGCGACCTGGAAGCCGGTTTCGCCGCCGCCGACGTGGTCATCGAGCGCGAGTTCCGCACCAAGGCCGTCCACCAGGGCTACATCGAGCCCCACGCGGCCACCGCGCTGTGGAACGCCGACGACTCACTGCATCTCTGGTGCAGCAGCCAGGGCCACTTCAACGTCCGCGACCAGACGTCCACCATCCTGGGCATCCCGGTATCCAAGGTCCTGGTGACCCAACTGGAGATCGGCGGCGGGTTCGGCGGCAAGACTCTGGTGTACCTGGAGCCCGTGGCCGCGGTACTGTCCAAGAAGACGGGCCGACCAGTCAAGATCCAGATGTCCCGCACCGAGGTGTTCGAGGGCACCGGCCCCACCTCCGGCGGCTACCTGCGCGTGAAGATGGGCGCGACCAACGACGGCAGAATCACCGCCGCTGACGTTTCGCTGTACTACGAGGCCGGCGCCTTCCCCGGCTCGCCGGTGAATCCGGGAGCCCAATGCGCCCTTTCCTGCTACAACATCGAGAACGGACGCGTCGAGGCTGCCGATGTGGTCCTGAACCACCCCAAGACGGCAGCCTATCGCGCTCCCGGCTCGCCGGCCGCGGCCTTCGCCGTCGAATCCGTCGTGGACGAGATCTGCGAGCAGATCGGCATGGACAAGATGGACTTCCGCACGCTGAACGGCGCCAAGCAGGGCGACCGCCGCGTCACCGGCCCGCAGTTCGGCAGCATCGGCTGGCTGGAAACCGTGCAGGCCGGCCGCGAGCATGACCACTGGAACTCGCCCATCGACCGCTCACCCGAAGCCGAGGGCAAGAAGGTCGGACGCGGCGTCGCCGGCGGCTTCTGGTTCAACGGCACCGGCCCCGCCAGCGCCATCGTCAGCGTCCTGGCCGACGGCACCGTGAGCCTGGTGGAGGGTTCGCCCGACATCGGAGGCAGCCGCGCCGTGGCCGCCATGCACGTGGCCGAGGTGCTGGGCCTGGCCGCCGAGGACGTGGCCCCCGCCGTGGGCGATACCAACTCCATCGGCTGGACGTCCATGACCGGCGGCAGCGGAGTCGCCTTCAAGACCGGCTGGGCATCCTACGAGGCCGCCCAGGACGTCAAGCAGCAGATGATCAACCGCGCCGCCCGCATCTGGGACATCGACCCCGAGAACGTCGAGTACGAAGGCGGCGTCATCCAGCACAAGTCGGAGCCGGAACTGCGCTTCACCTTCCGGCAGTTGGCGGCGCGCCTCAACGGCACTGGCGGCCCCATCGTCGGGCGCGCCAACGTGTCGCCCACCGGCGTCGGCGGAGCCTACGCGCTGCACATCGCCGACGTGGCCGTGGACGTGGACACCGGCAAGGTGGACATCCTGCGCTACACCGCCATCCAGGACGCCAGCACGGCGATCCACCCGTCCTACGTGGAGGGTCAGATCCAGGGCGGCGCGGTGCAGGGCATCGGCTGGGCGCTCAACGAGGAGTACTTCTTCAACGCCGATGAACACATGCAGAACTCCAGCTTCCTGGACTACCGCATGCCCACGGCGCTGGACCTGCCCATGATCGACACCGTGGTGGTGGAGGTGCCCAACCCCGGGCATCCCTACGGCGTGCGCGGCGTGGGCGAGGTGCCCATCGTGCCGCCCATGGCCGCCATCGCCAACGCCATCCACGACGCCACCGGCGTCCGCCTGACCAACCTCCCCATGAACCCAGGCGCAGTCCTGGAAGCCCTCTGGGAACAGAACGGCGCGTAGTTCGTCCGGGAAATTCGGTTCTAACGGTAGGGGCGCACAACCATGCGCACCTACCAAAATCGCCGTCAAGTCCGCATGGAATCCGACTGGTACGGGCCATCGAATGGCGTGTTGACCGAGACGCTTAATACACGCGCGGCCCATCCCCGCAGATCGGAGATATGAATATTGCGGAGGCTGGCGAAGATGACACCTTCGTATAGCGTATTCGTTTCAGTGGTTGGGATAATGGGGTTGCCGGTGGGCGTATATGTCTCTGGACGGCGACGTAGCACGAACGTCCGGCGGTATGCCCGTTTGCTCACGGATCTTTCACAATTCCAGCGTCCACGCTTCTTTCTAGCGTGGTAAGTTTGCACAAGTTCGACCAGGACCAAACCCGCAGGCGGTAGTCGAACCGCCGGACGACATGCGGCGTATCCGATTTTAAAGGAGGAAAAACATCATGCTTCAAACGTCTCTTTGGCGGACCAACCCGGAGCCCGTCTTGTTGAACTGCTCCGAAATCCGCGAAATGCCTAGTCGGGACGAGTTTGTTGTCCAATTCGAAACGAAAAACGGACACTACACGTGCTTCGTACCCAAGCAACACGTTGATGCTGACAACCGCAGACTGCACGCTTACATCGTCGCAGATGTTAATGAGGGAGTGCTCGTGCTTATACCAGCCGAAACCCTCACATCGGGGCCGAGGCTGTTTGTGGAAGAGTCCGAACGGGATCAAGTGCTGACCGAGAGCAATTGGGTGACCAATAATGGTACTAAGTGATCAAGAAATCGAATTAGAACTACAAACTGGGAGGCTAATTATTACGCCTGAAGTCAAAGACGCCGATATCGGTCCTTCGTCAATCGACTTGCACCTCAGTAACAGATTCACAATTTTCAAAACGGAAGAAGAACTGGCCCAATTGGGCGGGTTAAACCAATCCGTAGACTTGGCCAACATTACAAATGTTGAGGCGATAGTCAGAGCCGTGGGGAACGAGATCTCCCTTGCAGAGGGTAAGACACACGAACTGGCTCCAAGGCAATTCATTTTGGCTTATACTCAGGAATACATCAAAATTCCGAATTACCTAGCGGCACGAGTTGAAGGCCGAAGCACACTGGCGAGATTAGGTCTGTCAATTCACCAGACTGCACCGACGGTGCATGCAACTTTCGAAGGTCAATTGAGGTTAGAGATAATGAATAACGGTCCACTCCCGTGCGTATTGTCACCGGGAATAGCCATTTGCCAATTGATATTGGAGAGGTTGGGCTGGCCCGCCATAAGAAGTCTCACCAGTGCTTTCCAAAACCAATCGCAAAGTCCTTGACTACTTTGCCAAACGCCACAACTAGTCGTGGTTCATGGCCGATGGCGACACCATCAAGTCAGTCCTGGACAACCCCGATGACGAACGGGAGGTGGTGTTGAACCGGGCACGGCTGTATCATGATCGGCGTGATTTCTACATCCAATACGGCGACACCGGCATGCGCGAAGATTATCCCGGCCCGCCCTACTGGTTGAAACAGAACGACGCCGACGACACCAAGGAGCAAAAATCATGACCACCACCGACCAGCAGACCGGCCTCAAGCCCTACGTGGTGCACACTGTGGGCGATGCCTCAGAGACCATCCAGACCCCAGGCATGGTCCGCCAGCCCGCCATCGTACCCGGCAAGGGCGACACCACCAAGATCTGGATGGGCAAGGTCACCGCCGCGCCGCGCGAAAAGGGCCCGCCGCATACGCACCTGGAAGCCGAGACCGCCGCCTACGTGCTGAAGGGACACGTCCGCGTCTATTTCGGCGAGAACTTCGAGGAATGGATCGAAGCCGGCCCTGGCGACTTCATCTTCGTGCCGGCCAACACCCCGCACATCGAGGAGAACCCCTACGACGAAGAGCAGGAGGGCATCCTCTGCCGCGCGCCGGACAACCTGGTGGTGAACCTCTAACCGTACCAGCATTGAACGGTGTAGGGGCGGGTTTCAAACCCGCCCCTACGAAGTTTCCGTGCTATGACGCATCCTAATTTGACCGACATCGCAATATGGTGAATAATCACCGCGCCCGCTTGTCGACGCCGCTGACGACGGCAACGGGCGTGCCGATAGCAAAAAGCACCGACAGTCAAAACCGAGGAGGAATCAAGATGGCGGACGTCAAGGTAGAAATTCGTGCCAACGGGCCCCTGCGGGTCATCGGCGAAATCGATATTGTGGACCAGAGCGGCAACAACTACACCATCCCCGAGGGGCAGTGGGTGTCCTTCTGCCGCTGCGGCCAGTCCGACAACAAGCCGTTCTGCGACGGCACCCACCGGGACTGCGGCTTCGAAGGAGCCAGTGAGGCCCGCTAGGCGAAACTCGCTGCATCGCACGTTCCAGGTGCATGAGTCATCCCGAAGCTGGAGTGGTGTAGGAGAGGTAAGGGGAATCGGTTAGCCATAGGGAACTCAATGCGGAGCGCAATCTGGAGAGCGGCATCGCCACCCGGCGGCGCCGCTTTCCCGTTCGGTGGCCCCAATGGCGCAGGAATGCCTGTACCAGCGATGCCAATAACGGCGCCAGCAGCGAGATGCGGATGGCGTAGACGGGCTGGCGATGAGCAGGAGCTTGAGCCGGTTTTGCCAGAGGCGGAGACCACCGGCCATAGTTGGTCGACCATGTGGGGATGGGAGATATGATGTGTGCACCGATACACTTATCCCACCGCCGCCACCGCCTCGGCTATCGTGATGTCACCGGTGTACAGCGCGCGCCCGATGATTGCCGCTTCCGCGCCCGTGGGAACGAGTTTCACCACGTGCTCCGCCGCGCCCACGCCGCCGGCCGACAGCACCTTGAGTCCGCTGTCCCCCACCAGCGCCGCCGTCGCTGCGTAGTTCGGTTCCTCCAGCGTGCCGTCCCGCGAGATGTCTGTATAGAGCAGGCGCGCCACGCCCAGATCAGCCATGCGCTTTGCCAATTCAGTGGCGGTGATCTCCGACGTTTCGGTCCAGCCGCGGATCGCCACCAGTCCGTCGCGGGCGTCCAGCGCCACCACCACCCGCTCGCTGCCGAACCGACGGCACAACTCCTCCACCAGTTCGGGGTTGGAAACGGCGGCGGTTCCCACCACCACGCGGGCGGCGCCGGCGTCGAACAGACCGGCCGCCGTGTCCGCGCTGCGGATGCCGCCGCCCACCTGCACGGGGATGGTCAGGGTTCTGGTGATGGCGGTGATGGCCGCCAGGTTGGCGGGGTTGCCCGTGTGCGCGCCGTCCAGGTCAACGATGTGCAGGCGCTGGCCGCCCTCCGCCTGCCAACGCTCCGCGACGCCCAGCGGGTCATCGGAAAATACGGTTTCCTGCTCGTAGTCGCCCTGGTACAGGCGAACGCAGTTGCCGCCGCGCAGGTCAATAGCCGGTATGATTTCCATGCGTCTATCCAGTTACTCCCGCCGGCAGCGGCCCGATGGTTACCGCGCCATGGTCGGTCATTTCAGCAGTGAGCAGGCTGCCCCACAACAGCGCAGTGCCGATGAGCGGATCGCCTTCGGCTTTCAGTATCTCAACGGACCTCCTTTCTCCTCTCCAAAGAACGATACCCTCAAACGATTCGACGGTGACGACCAGGTCTGTGGCCAGCCCCATTTCAACCGGTTCCGTCGCAGTAACCCCCAGTTGCTCAACCAAGTCGGATGGCAGGGCCAGGTAACCGTTGAAGCCGGTATCGACCACGGCTTCAACACGGTGAACGTGTCCGCTCGCATCCAGTATTCGGATGGGAACAAGAAGATTCCCACGGGTGTTGACGCTACCTGCGATCAAGATTTGCCAGACGGGATTTGGGGGCCATGGCTATGATAAGGAGTAGGGAAACCAATCCTCATCAGATAGCATACTGCGTCCGGCGCTCGGGCCTGCAACAACTTTCGGGCTGTGATGACATCACGATCAAGGGCGTAGTCCCCTGTCTCAACGTCGA
>JAJDXU010000397.1 GCA_022823105.1 Dehalococcoidia bacterium | reverse complement strand
GAAAGGTTTGCGTTGCTGGGAAACCGGCAAATCCCGTACAATCGCGCCCACAATCGGGAAACGTTTAGTATCCGTCAGGGAGTCGTTCATGACTGCGCCTATCACGTTTGAACAGGACGTCGACAAACTGATCGAAGCGGCCATCTATCTGTGCGAACTGTCCACCGATGACCCCGAGTTCGGCGTGTCAAAGCTCACCAAGCTTTTATTTTACGCTGACTTCGATTCCTACCTGGCGCACGGCGAACCAATCACGGGTACAACCTATCTCCACTTCCCCCACGGCCCTCATCCCGAGAACTGGCATCGAGTGCGCCAGCAGATGGAAATAAACGAAGACGCCTCGGTTCTGTATGAGCCCATGGTCGCAGGCTGTCACCAATACCGCCTCCTGCCGAAGCGGACCGCCGATATGGAACGATTGAGTCCCGAAAACGTTGAAGTGCTCCAGGCCCAGGTGGAACGCTTCGCCGGTTTCAATGCAGCCGGACTCGAAGCATACTCACATCAGGAATTTGGCTGGCTCTCCACCGAGGACGGGGAACCTATCCCCTACGCGTTGGCCGGAGTAATCTCTCCCAGACCTACCGCCCGGGAAATCCAGGCCGGGCCTCCCCTCATCCGTTAGTCGGCAGGATTCTTTCCGGCCAGACCGTTCTATCGTCTTCCAGGATTTCATAAACGATATCAACCGTGTGTCGTCGATCCGCTACTGAACGCGGAAACGTAAGCCGCCTCACGTTGTGGGGCCACTCTGCCGTCGGATTTGGAGTCCAGGGAAGGTTTGCTAATCGACCCTTGATCGCTTGCAGCGTCACATGATCGGCCTCGGGTTGATCCATCCTTCCTCCACCCCGCGCCTCCGGTCGGCGTCAAAACTCTCCCGTTCCAAAACTTGATAAACGCCACCGCCGCCGGCCCTTTGCATCGTTCGCCCTCCAGTCGGGCTCTGCCATCACCAACGCTCAACTCTTGAGGGGGCGATTGTGGTCGCCCCCTCTCCCCTTACTCGCACTTGTTCCAACCGCACGAATAGCAGGTCGAACAGCCCTCCTGGTTCACCACCGCGCCGTTGCACTCGGGGCATCGCTGCCCGTACGCCAACCCATTGGCAATTGGAACCACGTGCCCGTGGCCGTTCCCACTCCCGTTGCCCGCATCGGGTGGCGCGTTCCCGCCGCCTCCTGGAATTGTCCCTTGCGGCAGGTATGTCCGCGCGTCCACACCGTCGCTCCCGTAGCCCGGGAAACCAGTCGGCAAGGTCAGCTGGACCCCGTCCGGCGAGCTCGATTCGCCGCCCGCGCCATCCATGAGATTGTCCAGCACGATCGCCACCGCGTCCGGTCCCGAGCGCACCAGCGTCCCGTCGTCCCACGCCGGGCAGCAGGTTATGCCTCGCAATTGCCGGGTCACCTCGCTGGTGTCAATCCCGGCCCGCAGCGCCAGCGACACCAGGCGAGACACCGCCTCCAGCAGCGCCGCGTCGCAGCCGCCCGCCTTGCCCATCGTACCGAACACCTCGAACGGCCGACCCACGTCGTCCAGGTTCACGGTAACGTACATATTGCCGTGACCCGTGCGAACCCGTTCGGTGATCCCCTGGATCTTGCGGGGTCGCTCCCGCGGCACCCGGGGCCCCGCCACCTCAATCTCCACCACGGACGACGATCCGGCCGATTCGGCAGTTCCCTCCGTCGTGCCCGTGCTCAGCACCTGCTCCGCCTTGCTGCCGTCCCGGTACACCGTGATGCCCTTGCATCCCAGCGCGTACGCCGATTGGTACGCCTCGGCCACGTCCTCCACCGTCGCGTCATGGGGGAAGTTGATGGTCTTGGACACCGCGTTGTCCGTGTACTTCTGGAACGCGCCCTGCATCTTCACGTGCCAGCGCGGATCAATGTCGTGGGACACCCTGAAAACGTTCTTGACCCAACCCGGCACGTCCAGGTCCTCCAGTGAACCCACGGAGGCAAGCTGCTCCATCAGTTCTTCGGAGTAGAACCCTTCGTTCCGGGCCACCGCCTCGAAGTAGCTGTTGCCTTCCACCAGCCGCGTGCGGTCCATCACGTTCCGCACGAACGACAGCGCGAACAGCGGCTCAATCCCGCTGGACGCCCCGGCGATGATGCTGATCGTTCCCGTCGGCGCAATCGTCACCGGCGCCGAGTTCCGCATGCGCTGCGGTTTCACCCCCCGGTTGTACGCGCTCCGCTCCCACTCCGGGAACGGCCCCCTTGCCTCCGACAGCTCCTCTGACGCCCGGTACGTCTCCTTCTGGATGAACTGCATCACCCGTTCCGCCAGCTCCAGCGCCTCTTCGCTGTCGTAGCGCACGCCCATCTGGATCAGCAGGTCCGACCAGCCCATCACGCCCAGGCCGATGCGCCGCGTCTTGCGGCTCATGTCGGCGATCTCCTCGATGGGATAGTCGTTCATGTCGATCACGCTGTCCAGCATGTGGACCGCCGTCTTGATCACCTCCGACATCCGCTCCCAGTTGATCGCGACGTCGTCCCCGTCGTACTGCACCATCCGCGCCAAGTTCAGCGAACCCAGGTTGCAGGACTCGTACGGCAACAACGGCTGCTCACCGCATTGTGCCGCCACAAAGCCATTGGCGATAACCGTGTGGGTCTCTGCTTCAGTGGTGCAATACACATCGGTACTGCCAACGAACGTGATGGACTGCACACGGTCCGTGAACGAATCCTGATTTGACCGCCGCCGCTTCGTCTGCAGCCAGGCGTTCGCTTTGTCCTGCTTTGACGGGATCAAAAATCCGATCTCTTCCAAAAAGCGATCGCGGCTCTGGCCGTCCACGACCAGTTCATATTGGTCGCTGTAGTTGTACAGTTTGGGTTGACGGTTGGAGTCGGGCATCAACTTGGCGCCGCCCGCTCTCCGGTGGTACAACTTGCTGACCATCCCCTCGTTGAGCAGAAGTAGCTGTACATCTTTGAGCAACTGCTTCGAACTGTTGGCGAGCCGTATGGAACACGAGCCTTTGTGCGCTGACACATTGACACTTCCGTCAGCCGTGAAAAGTGCCGACAGGAAACCCAGGACTGCGTATCGGGGCGCGTCCCAAATGGCCGACGGCACGGTTTTCTTCAACCCGCCGGACTCTGTGATGCCAAGCGACTCCAGGAACTGATAAAGCGCGGTTTTGTAATACAACGTGAGAGTGCCGTTCCGTTCGACGCGCGTTCCGTCCATGCCCAGCCATTCTTTGATGAGCGCCTGGAACCTGGGCGCGATGATTTTCTTTTCCTCGCCGCCGAACATGAGCCCCACGGTGGAGTTGGGCAGATGGCGGTGACTCGGAGTCTCATGGCTTACCCATCCGTCGCCAATCACCCAACCGAGGAGTTCGCCGAGTTCCCTGCTCCATTGGTCAGGGAGTCTGGCCTCGCCCCTTTCAATACGAGCCTTCAGCTTGTTGGTCGGGGTGAATCGAGGCAGCCTTTCGTCCTGACTCCAAACCCCTCTCCCCGATTGGATCAGGATCTCATCCCCAAGTTCGAGTTCCTGGAGTTCTTTGGGGCCTTCCGGGGTGAAGAACTTGTGATCCTCCGTCGCTATGACCTCAAACCCGTGTTCCGTTTCCAAACGGAACACCGGCCAGTCCCTGCGCGTCCGGAATACCGGCACGGCAGGGCGCAAAGCAACGCCTATCTTCGCGTCCACGGCGACGGCAACGCCCCCTCCATGTTCCGCCTGCCTGAGGGCTGCTGCTCTGTTATCCGTTAGCACGGAGATATCGGACTGACTGAGAAACAGCTCTTCCAGAGTGAGCAGGCCACGGTCCGTCGCCAGCCTTGTCCCGCCGGCAAAGCACGGATTCGTGCTCTCAATGTCCCCCAACTGCGGGTTCGGATTGTCCCGGTTGATCCGGTCCAGGAACACGATGCCCGGGTCGCCCGTCCGCCACGCCAGTTCCGTCATTCGCTCAAACACTTCGCGCGCGTTGAGCTGCCCGGTGATCTGGCCCGTGCGTGGGTTCACCAGGTCATACGTCCGGTCATGCTCCACGCGACGCATGAAGTCCTCGGTAACCGCCACCGAGATGTTGAAGTTGCTCAGATGCTGCCCGTCTTCCTTCGACGTGATGAACGACAGGATGTCTGGGTGCGTCACGTGCAGGATCCCCATGTTCGCGCCCCGGCGCGTCCCACCCTGCTTCACCACGTCCGTCGCCGCGTCAAACGCGTTGATGAAACTCACCGGCCCGGACGCCACGCCTCCCGTCGATCCCACTACGTCCCCCTCGGGACGCAGCCTGGAAAACGCGAAGCCCGTCCCGCCGCCGCTCTTGTGGATCAGGGCGGTCTGCTTCACCTTCGTGAAAATCGAGTCCAGCGAGTCCTCAACGGGCAGCACGAAGCAGGCCGATAGCTGCTGCAACTCCCGCCCCGCGTTCATCAAAGTCGGTGAGTTGGGCAGAAACTCCAGCCGGCGCATCACCTGGTAAAACGCGTCCTCGGTCGCCTGCCGCTCGCCCTCCGTCGCCCCGTACTCCAGGTCCGATTGCGAAAGGTTGTGAGCCACCCGGCGGAACATCCCTTCCGGGTCCTCCAGGACATTGCCTTCCCGGTCCTTGGACAGGTAACGCCGCTGTAGCACCACCCGGGCGTTCTCGGTCAGCTCGCCGGTCCGTTCGTTGTAGGACTCGGCAATGCCGGCCGCCGCCATCGCATCCCGGATGCGCCGCCTTACACCCACCGCGGATTCGCGGTCCGCCTGTTCCGTTATTCCTGCTGCCCTGGCCTCCACGATTTCCTCCCAAATTAAAAAACAGATTGCATTTTCAACATCCCCGGCGATCTGCCTGTTGGCTCACAATCTCCGAGTGAGTTAATTGCCATCACATCCCACCGGGCTGAGGCATCAACCCGTGCGATGTGAAAAACCTTACTTGAAAGTGCCGGCTTGTTCCATCTGATTCAGCGATTTTAGCCGTGCCGACAGGTCCCGGTCGAACCGCAATCCCTTGTAGAAGTAGAACACCGGCACCTCGCGCACCGGCCTCCAGTCGATGCCCGTCACCGTCGCGGCGAAGTCCTGCACCCTCTGCATGACCCCCGGATGATGAGACGCCTGCCGCGTCACCATCCGCACCACCCCCATAGTCATCGCAATCCCCAAGTCGGTCAGGGTCTCGCCCACCATGTCGGCGAAATCCCGCAGCGCCCCCTCGGCGAACCGGTATCCCGAAATCATGCGCATCGTCAACCCGGTTCCCGTGCTCTGGCAACTCGTAACCGGAAACGCCGTTTGCAGCTGCCTCGCGATCTGCGACACCTGCCCTTCCGGGCATGGGACGCAGTTGATGTCAATGTTGTACTGAACGATTTGTTGCATCGTTTCATGCTCCGGGGCGGTCTGCCCCTGGTGGCGCGTGAACCGCATATCCATCGGTTCCACACGCGGTGTTGTGATCATTCGCTGTTCCGGTTCCGGGCGCCCCGGTCGTTGGGCCCAGTGGCATTGGTCCCACGCCCGTGCGAACCCCGGATCCCTTCTACGCAAACAGATCGTCCTCCTCTCGCTGCACCGGCAACGCTGCCCAGCAGCTCACCAGGCAGGCGCGGGACTCCCGGTCCATGTCATCCTGCAGTTCCGCGAAAGGGTTCGGTATCCACGATTCGCCATCGTCCGCGTCGTCGGTTTCCCAGCTCGACGGGACCCACATCTTCCGCAGCATCTCCTCCATATCGTGAACCCGGTTGTTGTGGGTCAAAAGCCTCGTAAAGGCGGAGTATTGAACGCTGCTGCTCATGATGGTGTTAAACACCTCCATCAAATGTTGTGGTTGGCGAGCAGTTAGCATTGTTGCCGTTGTGGCATGACCCTCGGCGGCCGGCTTTGGTGGCGATGCCGGCCCGCCGTTGGTTTCAAAATCAATGGTCTCTGGTTTCATCAATCAAATCCCCCGCAGCCACGGTGGCACGCGCCGCGGATTGGATCAGGCGTTGGCGCCGCCCCGTCCGGTGTTGCTCCGTCCGGTGCCGCCCTGTGGTTGAGTGCTCCGTCCGGTGCCGCCTCGTGGCTGAGCGCGCCGCTGCCGAGTGCGCCGCGATCCCATCGCGGCCACGTTCACCAATGGTTCCGGGTGCCCTTCCCGCAATGTCCGGGCCCGTTCCTCAAAATCGTTGGCGTTCTGGAAGTCGTAGTACACCGACGCGTACCGCATGTACGCCACTTCGTCGATGAGTCGAAGCCGCTCCAGCACCATCAGCCCGAGGTCCCTGGATTTCACCAGTCCACTGCCCAGCCGTTGCAGCTCCGTCTCTATGTCGTCCACCAGGCGGTCCACGTCCCGTCGCGGTATCGGCCTCCGGGTGCAGGCGATGTCAACCCCGGTCTGCAATTTCGCCCGGTCAAATTCCTGCCGCCGTCCGTCTCTCTTCTCTACCAGCAGCGTGGGCAGCCGCACCTGTTCGTGCGTCGTGAATCGCCGCCCGCATGACAGGCATTCCCGCCGCCGCCGGATGCCGTTCTCGGCGTCCCGAGAGTCCGTCACCTTGCTCTGGCTCTCTTCGCAATATGGGCATTTCATGGAATTGGTCGCCTTTTGGTTTGTTTTTCAAACAATTTTTGGAAACGGCATATATTGTGCTTTGGAGCACAACGACCACAATTTCTTGTATTGCGGATTATAGACCAACGGCTCAATTCACTGTCAATTTACTGGACGTATCAGTTTTGGGCAATTTTCGCGGATTTGCGCTCCCCTCGGAATTCCGGCCCCCACGACCCCGCGCCGCGTCGTCTCCTGCCACAAGAAAAATCCCCGGCTCCGTCTGGGGAGCCGGGGATACCCGGTGGCCGAATGTCGCGGATTCTAGCGGAAGAAACCTCGCCGGTTCTGCCGTCCCTGCAGGAACGTCGGAAGTTCGTAGTCGCTCCGTTCCGGAACCTCCATCTCGCCCAGCAGCCTGGCGATGTCGTCCTCGGGCTCCGGGGCCAGCGCCGGGAAGTCCGCCGCCACCATCGTCATCCTCACCTCGTCATCCAGCCGCGCGTCCTTGTTCGTCCCGAATATGATGTTGGCGTTGGGATCCGCCAGGTCCTCAACCACCGCCGCCGCGTCCTGCACTTCCTGCAGCGACATGTTGTTGCCGCCCGTCAGCACGAACAGGATCCGCCGCGCCCCGTCCAGCGAGATGTCCAGCAGCGGGCTCTCGGTGCACTGCCGCGCCGCGTCGATGGCGCGCTCGGACCCCCGGCCTCGCCCGATGGACAGCCAGGCCTGTCCGGCTCCCGTCAGAATCGTCTTCACGTCCGCAAAGTCGACGTTGATTTCGCCGGGCACCGTCACCACCTCCGCGATGGCGCTGATGCCCTGGTGCAACACCGAGTCCGCCATCTTCAGCGCGTCCTCCCATGAGTACGAGTCCGGCTGCTCCTCGTTCAGCGCCAGCAGCCGGTCGTTGGGGATGACGATCATCGTGTCAACCTGATCCCGGAGCCTCTCCAGGCCCTCCTCGGCGTTCCGACGCCGCGTCTGCGCCTCAAACCCGAACGGCCTGCTCACCACCGCGATGGTCAGCGCTCCGCTCTCCTTGGCGATCTGGGCCACGATCGGAGCCGCCCCGGTGCCCGTGCCGCCGCCCATGCCGACCGCCACGAAGACCATATCCGCTCCCCGCATCGCCTGCTCGATATCCGAGCGAGACTCCTCGGCAGCCTGCCGCCCCAGTTCCGGCTGCGCACCGGCGCCCAGGCCCCGCGTCAGGTTGCGCCCCAACGCTATCCTGTAGTGAACGTCGCACCGCGACAGGTGCTGTGCGTCGGTGTTCAGCGCGTAATACTCCACCACCGGCAGCTTGTCCTTGTACATCCGGCTGACCGCATTCGATCCCCCGCCGCCCACGCCCATCACCTTGATGAGCGGGACGCCGCGGCCGATATCGGGAATCATGCCGTCGCCCTCTTCAAAACCGCCAGCCGGTTCCCATGATGCCTAATTGTCGGGGAATATCATTTCGTGGTTCCTCCTGATGTTGGCGCTCAAAAACGCCTTTTACGAATTTCGTTATCCTGTCTGAAACCCAGCCGATGCCGCCGCGCCTGAGTCCTTTTCGGACGGCGCCGGGGTATCGCGCCCTTTCGGTCCGTCAATCGTCCTTGGGCTCGCCCGCTCCCGCCCTCGCAAACGGACGGCGGAACAACGACCCTGGCGACCATCCGCTCTTCTCGCTCTCCGGCCTGACCCGGCCGCGATCCGTCAGGTGGCGGTGCTTCACCGCCCATTGCAGCGTGCCCAGCGCCGCCGCATACTCCGGCTGCCGCAGCGATTCCGGCAGCCCCGCATACCAGAGGGGCGCGCCCACCCGCACCTGGGTGCGGAGGCCCCGTGAGGTCATGTCGGCAAAACCGCGCATCTTGGCCCCGCCGCCGGTCAGCACAATCCCGCCGGGCAGTTCCGTCAACTCCGCATTGCACAACTCCTCGTGAATCAGCTTCAGGATCTGCAGGCTGCGCAGGTACAGCGGTTCGCAAAGCTCGCGGCGTTGCATCGTCCGCCTGGATTGCGTCTGCGTCGGGGGCAGCACCACGTCCTCCTCCGGCGGCAGGTCGTCGGGCAGCGCGTGGCCGTGTTCAATCTTCAGCTCTTCCGCCATCTGGTACGGCACTCGCAGCGACACCGCCAAATCCCTGGTCAACTGGTTGCTGCCCATCGCAACCACCGAGGAATAGAAGGGCGTCCCGCCCCGGTAAACCGACACCTTCACGGTGCCCGCTCCAATGTCCACGCAGGCAACGCCCATTTCTCGCTCGTCGGCCGTCAGTACCCCCTCGGCCGACGCCAGCGGATGCGATACCATCCCGTCCACCTGCACCTTGCAGGCCTGTAGGACCCTCACCGTGTTGCCCAGCGGTATCGACGATCCGCGCACCACGTGGGCTTCCAACTGCAACTCGCTCGTGTGCAGTCCCGTCGGATTCCGCACGCCGTCAACGCCGTCCAGCTTGTAGCGCATCGGGATGATGTGCAGGGTCTGCTGGCTCTTGCTTTCACCCTGTTCCGACAGCGATCCGGCCGCTCCGCTGATCAGCGACCGCAGATGGTTCTCGGTCACCGTCACTGATTCCGACCCGTGCTGCAAGCCCTCCGATGAGTTGATGCCGACCAGGTGCTCGCCGTTTACCACCGCGTGAATGTTGCCCAGGGGGTTTCTGCCCATGTACCGCAGGCACTCGTCCAGGCTGGCTCGCACCCCTTCCTTGACCTCCGAAAAGTCGTCAATAATTCCCTGCTGCACGCCCAACGACGGCGCTGAACCCATCCCAAGCGGTTTCAGCTCGCCCTCCGCTCCCAATCGGGCCACCACGGACACGATCTTGCTCGTCCCGATGTCGATGACAGCGTATATCGGTTCCCTTGCCATTCTCGAGGTTCCCTCTCTACTCTGGGGTTCGAAACTCTGGGGTTCGAAGACCCGGTGAAATGCTATCCGGACGCGACTGTCCCTCAAATCCGTTCCGCAATTCTCAATCTGGCGCTGCGGCTGCGCGAGTTCTCAGTTATCTCTTCCTTGGCGGGGCGGACGATGCGCCGGCGCACCGTCCGGAACCTCGGCTCCTGCTCGCACACGCACACCGGGAACTCCGGCGGGCAGATGCACGTCGCCGTCTCTCGGTCCATCCATTCCTTGACCAGCCGGTCCTCCAGGCTGTGGTAGCTGATCACCGCGAGCCTGCCGCCCGGCCTCAACAGTTCGCCTGCCGCCGCCAGTCCCGCCTCAACCTGCGTCAACTCCTGGTTCACCGCGATGCGCAGAGCCTGGAACGTCCTCGTCGCAGGATGCCTCCGACCTCTCCGGCCCCCCACCGCCCGCGCCACAACCTGCGCCAGCTGCCCAGTGGTCAGGATTGGCCTGCTTCGCACAATCGCCCGTGCGATGGCCCGGCTCCGCCTCTCCTCTCCATACTGGAAAATCACGTCGGCCAGCTCGCCCTCGTTCGTCGAGTTGACGATGTCCGCCGCCGTCTCCCCCACCGGGTCGTAACGCATGTCCAGCGGTTCGTCCGTCTGGAATGAAAAACCGTATCCGGCGGTGTTGACCTGGCGCGACGAGAATCCCAGGTCCAGCAGGATCCCGTCCACTGCGGTAATCCCGTGTTCCCCGGCGATCCGTTCCATGTCGGCGTAATTGCCGTGCGCCAGCATCGCCCGCGAGCCGTAGCGGTCCAGTCGTCGCCGCGCCGCCGCAACCGAACGTGGGTCCCGGTCAATGCCCAGCACCATGCCATTCGGGCCGGACGCTTCGAGGATTCCCTCGGTGTGCCCGCCCTCGCCCAGCGTTCCGTCAACGTAGGTTCCGCCGCCGGCCACCGCCAGGAACTCCAGCGTCTCCGACAGCAGAACCGGCCGGTGCGTCGGTCCCGCATCGGTATCCCGCATAGCCTCAAAATCCGATGTCGCCTCAAATTTATGCGTGGCCCACCGCGACACCAGAAAATTGGCCCAATGAATATTGGACCTTGCCCATGTCGCCGCCACCGGTACCGTCACCATGTCAAGCTTGCCGATCAATACATTTATGCATCCGCAGTCCAGGCAATACCTGCCCTGCGCGTGTAATCCGAAATGTAACAAAGGCCCGCCCCATCGCGCCCATTATGTGCAATGCGTGATTTTCCGATTTTTTGAAAAGTTCACAAAGGGCGGCGCGCCGCCCCTGCGGACTTGCCTTGCGTAACCCATCGCAACCACCGCTGCGCTCCGATGCCGGCGTGCTCGCCCGAACGCCTCCGCCGCCAGGACTATCGCATATGAACCATTCAACCACCGTCATTCCGGCTAGCCACCGTCATTCCGGCGAAAGTCGCAGATGCGCCTTTGGCGTGCCGGAATCCAGAAGCGAAATCCATACTTTCGTTGTGAAAATCGGGCGCTTGGCGGCTTCTGGACTCCGCCGAAAGCTGGAGTAACGGGTGAGTGACTTCATGCGCGATAGCCCTGCTCCGCCGCGCGGTTCGCTTCTCGTCCGTCAAGCCGTTGTGCTATACTGCGTCCCATACCGGGTAGGTCGGCGGATACCGCTCTGCCCGTCGCTTTTTGCTAATCTTCCTCCCACAGGAGTGTACCGGCCGTGAGGGTCACCAGGGATAACGCATCACCCATCGAGATCACGCTTTCCGTGGAAATGGAACCCGAGGATGAAAACCCCTTCCTCGAGCGGTCCTACCGCCGCACCGTCTCCCGAATCAACATCCCTGGTTTCCGCCGTGGCAAAGCCCCACGCCATATCGTGGAGAGCATGGTCGGCCGCACCGCCCTGCTGCAGGAAGCCCTCGACTTCATGGTTCCCGAAACCCTGGACAAGGTCCTCACCGATGAGGAAGTTTCCGCCTTCGGCGAGCCCAGCATCGAAGTCACCGACCTGGAGCCCGTTTCCTTTACCGCCACCGTCCCGCTGGAACCCACCATCGACCTCGGAGACTACCGGTCCCTGCGCATCGACTCCGAACCCGTCGAAATCGGCGAGGAACAGATCGACGACGTCCTCTCCCGTCTCCGGGAAGAACAGGCCGTCTGGGAACCCGTCGAACGCGCCGCCGAATACGGCGACCGCCTCAACCTCGACGTCAACGGCGAAATAGACGGCGAACTCGTCGTCGATGACCACGACGTCGAATACGTCCCCAACGAGGACAACGTCCTCCCGTTCCCCGGCTTCGCCTCCAACCTGCTCGGCCTCGCCGAGGACGACGAAAGCGAGTTCACCGTAACCATCCCCGAGGACTATCCGCGCGAACAGTACGCCGGCAAAGACTGCCAGTTCAAGGTGTCCGTCCTGTCCGTTAAGGAAAAGAACGTCCCCGAACTCGACGACGAATTCGCCAAGTCGGTCGGCGATGGATTCGACGACATAGAATCCCTCCGGTCCAGCGTCCGCGAATCCCTCACCAACCAGGCGGAAGCCGCGGCACGAAACGAGCTGGAGCAGAAGAGCCTCGAAGCCCTCTGCGAAGCCGCCGTCGTGAACGCCTCGCAAATCCTCTACGAACGCGAGCTTGAGGCCATGCAGGCCGACCGCGAGCGCATGCTCCGCCAGCAGGGCCTCGACCTGCCCACCTACCTCCGCTTCATGGGCAAGTCCACCGAGGAATTCCTCGAAGAAATGCGGCCCAACGCCGAACGACGGCTCGTCGGCGGCTTGGTACTCCGCAAACTCGCCGAAGTCGAGGAGATCGAAGTCACCGACGAAGACATCCAGACCGAGACCGAGCGATTGTTTGAATTGTCCACCGGTGAAGACGCCGAACAGGAAAACCTCGATAACCTGCGCCAGTTCCTCGACTCCCAGACCACCCGCGACAACATCCGCTCTTCACTCCACAGCCGCCTCGTGCTCGAACGCCTGACCGACATCACCCAGGGCAAACTCGACGCAACGGAAGACGATCCCGAATCTGAACCTTCATCCGAGCCGGCGGCCGAAGCAACCGACGCCGACCCCGTCGCCGACGCAACCGAAACCGAGGCCGAGCCCGTCGCCGAAGCCTCCGAAGATAACCAGGCCTCGGCGTAAACCCGGCCCCAATACCCCAGGAGCTGCTACTGATGCTGCAACTTCCCGACCCCACCGAGCCCGTGCTCCCCACCAACGTCCTGCCCGGGATTATCCGACCCACCCCAGAGCGCGAGCGCGCTTTCAGTCCCTACTCCCTGCTCCTCCAGGCGCGCATCATCTACCTGGGCACCCCGGTGGATGACGATGTGTCCAACGCCGTCGTATCCCAGTTGCTCTACCTGGGCTGGGAAAACCCCGACGAGGACATCTACCTCTACATCAACTCCCCCGGCGGCTCTGTCCTCGACGGCATGGCCATTTACGACACAATGCAGCTCATCAAGCCCGACGTAGCCACCGTCTGTCTGGGCAAGGCCGCCAGCATGGGCGCCGTGCTCCTGTCCGGCGGAACCAAGGGCAAGCGCTACTGCACCCGCAACTCCACCGTCCTGATCCATCAGGTCATGGGCGGCATCCAGGGCTCCGCCTCCGACATCGAGATCACCGCCCAGGAAATCCTCCGCCTCCGCGAACGCCTCAACACCATCCTCTCCGAAAACTGCGACCAGCCCTTCGACAAGGTTTCCCGCGACTCCGACCGCGACTATTGGATGGACGCCGAAACCGCCGTCGAGTACGGCATCGTTGACCACGTTCTTGACCAACTGCCCGACGTACTCACCCGCGCCGTCGCGTGACGCTCTGCTGCGACTGTCGCCAGGGATCCTTCCGCAAATAGTCAGGAGACCCCAATGACCCTTCCTTTTGAAGACTCACCGCTGCTCCGGCCCACCAACATCGTCCCCATGGTCATCGAGACCAGCCCACGGGGCGAGCGCGCCTTTGATATCTACTCCCTCCTCCTGCGCGAGCGCATCATCTATCTCGGCACCCCCATCACGGACCAGGTGGCCAACGTCATCATCGCCCAGCTCCTCTACCTGGAACGGGAAGACCGCGACCGCGACATCAGCCTCTACATCAACAGCCCCGGCGGCTACATCGCCTCTGGCCTTGCCATTCTGGACACCATGCGGCTGATCAACTCCCAGGTCTCCACCATCTGCGTCGGTACCGCCGCCAGCATGGCCACCGTCCTCCTCGCCAACGGCGCAAAGGGCAAGCGCTACTGCCTGGCCAACTCCACCGTCCACATGCACCAGCCCAACGTGGGCAGCTTCCAGGGTCAGGCCGCCGACATCGAAATCCAGGCCCGGGAAATCGTTCGCCTCAAGGAACGCCTTTCCAGGATCCTCTCCGAAGCCACCGGGCAGAGCATCGAAAAAATCTCCGACGACACCGACCGGGATTTCTTCCTCACCGCCGAAGAGGCTATCGAGTACGGCATCGTGGATGAAATACTGGGCGCACCCGCGGAGGAAACCGCAGCCGAAGCCGCCTGATCCTTTCCTTCCCTCTCCCTCCACACCAGGCGGCCGTCCATGACTACCAGAAACCGCAACAGCAACTCCAACCGCAATTCCTATCGGTGTTCTTTCTGCGGTAGCCTTTTCCCACAGGGCCGCCTCATGCGCCCGCCTGGTCAGAGCCGGGGCGGCATCTGCTACGACTGCATCCGTGAACTGGCCGCCTACGTCGCCGACCGCGGCGGCAAAAAACGCGGCGAGGAACCCACCCGGCGCACCCCGAAGGGTTCCGACCGCGTCGAGCTGACCGAAAAGGCCATGGAACAGGCCGCCGGCCCCCCTCCCACCCTGGTCCCCCGCGAAATCTACGCCAGCCTCGACGCCTACGTCATCGGCC
>JAJDXU010000173.1 GCA_022823105.1 Dehalococcoidia bacterium | reverse complement strand
ACCAGCCCCCTCTTCTTCCAGCTCTACCACCGGGGTTACCACCTCACCGAGATGCTGGTTCGTCGCGCCGAGGAGGCCGGGTTCAAGGCCATCACCCTGACGGTGGACACCCCGACTCCCAGCCCCAAGGAGCGCGACCTGCGCAACCGGTACAACCGGAACTTCGAACAGGGCAACTTCAGGGGCGTCAACGAGCCGGAGAACGTGCTGCGCGGCACCGACGAATCCGTCGGCTGGAACGTCAACCGCACCGTTCCCCTCACCTGGCACGAGCTGGATTGGCTCCGCAACCTCACCGGTTTGCCCCTGGTGCTCAAGGGCATCCGAACCGCCGAGGACGCCCACATCGCCGCCGAGAGCGGTGTTGACGGCATCCTGGTGTCGACCCACGGCGGGCGCCAACTGGACATGACCATGGGAGCCATCGAGATGCTGCCCGAGGTTGTCGATGCGGTCAAGGGCAACTGCGAGGTGTACGTTGACTCTGGCGTTCGCCGCGGCAGCGACGTGGTCAAGGCATTGGCCCTGGGAGCCACGGCCGTCGGCATCGGGCGTCCCCTCTTCTGGGGGCTGGCCGTCGACGGGGCCGATGGTGTCCACGGCGTCCTGGAGCTGCTTCGCGAAGAGGTTGACCGGGCCATGGCCTACTGCGGCCAGACCTCAGTCCAGGACCTGGAGCCAAACCTGGTCAACATCCCCCAGGGCTGGGGAGCCGCGCCCCAACCCGACTTCTAGGAAAGGCCTCCAAAGAGCGGACGTTTTGAAGGGCGCAGGCGCTGTTTCAGCGCCTGCGCCCCAATCTACGGCGAGGGCCCACCCGAGAATCGCGTAATCCGGGAGATGGCCCGGCGGAGGTCTTGGTGAGGCGGTTGATGACCTCGTTGCCGGAGCCTGACGACGGCTCCTGCTGCCGGTCTACGCCAGAGCGGCCACCGCCTTGATTTCGACCAGGAACTCCTCGCGTACCAGGCCGTCGACCACCAGCAGGGTGTTGGGCGGATAGTCGCCGTCGGGGAAAATGTCGGGAAAGACCTGGCTTCTACCGTCGATGAATCCCTGCACCGAGTCGCGCCCCACCACGTAGGTCGTGAATTCCACCACGTTGTTGAACCCGGCGCCGGCCGATTCCAGAACGCCGCCGATGTTCTGAAATACCTGGCGCGTCTGGGCGGCGACGTCGCCCGGCCCCACGAGGGCGCCCGAAAGGTCCACGCCAACCTGCCCCGCGACATATATCAACTTCCCGGCGTTCACCGACATGCCGACCGAATAGGCGCCCAGGGGTTGTGGGGCCCGATCACTGGTTATCGCCGTCCGCTGCAATTCCGCCATAGTTTTCACCTCGCTTGCATCTGCCGGCGCCATTATATGGCACGGAGCGCTCTCAACGCCGGCGGCATGGAGCGCGCTCTATTGTCCGATCACATTGAGCAGGGCCTGGCGCTTCTGGTGGCGAACCGCGTGCAGGGCGCGTTCCAGCGCCGCCGGCACGTCGGCGGGATCCTCGACCCGCTCGCCGTAGCCGCCGGCCGCCTGGCAGATCAACTCGTACTGGAACGACTGGGACAGCGTCGTCACGGCGAAGTTGTTGGTCTGCACCGCGTAGCCGTCGGCGTAGGTGCCCCGGGTGGCGCTCTGCACGGCGTTCCAGATGCCGTTGTTCCACACGATGGTCAGGATGGGCAGTCCCTGAGCGTCGGACACGATGTGCCCGGCGGTGCCGGAGCCGAAGATGTACGACCCATCGCCGACGCAGCAGATCACGGTACGGTCGGGGTCGGCCAGCTTCGCGCCCAGCGCCGCGCCGACTCCCCAGCCCAGGCCGCCGGATACCGGCACGCCGAAGAAGCTCCCAGGCTTCCTGGTGTCGATCTGCACCGCGTCGATGCCCAGTTCGTTCAGCACGATGGTGTCGTCGTCCAGCAGGTCGGACAGGCACCTGGTGAACCACGACTTGCTGATGGGCGTCTGGTCGCTGGCGGCCTGAGCCTGCCGCAGCCATCCGGCGCGCATCTCGTCGTTGCGACGCTCCCACTCGCTGGCGCGCATTGTGACCGTCGCAGCATCGACGCCAAGCTCGCTGACCGCATCCACCAGCGCCTGGAGCACCAGACGCGGGGTTCCCGCAAGGTTCAGGTCCACCTGGAATCCGCGCACCGGATAGGCGGAGAAGAGCGGGTCATCACCGATGCCGATCACCACGCTGTCCTCGGCCGGCTGGTGTCGCTTGGGCGTCCAGGGCACGTCGGCTTCCAGCACCACGACGGCATCCGCGTCGGCCAGCGCGGACCCCACGTCCGACCCTGCGTACAGTGCATGGTTGCGCGGGAAGTTAGCGTAGAGCGCGCCCGACTCGAATACGGCCATGCCCAGCAGTTCGGCCAGTTCTACCAGCGGCGCAACTGCCCTGGGGTCTTTGCCGCCGCCCCGGGTGACCAGGATGGGGTTGCGGGCTGCGGCCAGCGCGCGGGCGGACTGCATGAGGGCGTCCGGCGTGGGCAGGCGGTCGCCGGCCTTCTGCTGCCGTGAACCGTCCCGGTAGGACAGACCTTCGATCTCCTCGGCCAGCACCTCGCGGGGCAGGGTCAGGTACACCGGCCCGGCCGGCGGGGACTCGGCGATGGCAAAGGCGCGGTCCACGAGGTTTTCCAGGTCGGCGCCGTGGCGCAGTTCGTAGTCCCACTTCACCCACTCGCGCACCATCGCCGCCTGGTCGAAGGACTCCTGGGCCCAGTGGATGCTGCCGTCGCGGGAACCGCGGGCCTCTCCCTCCGTGATGGGCGTGCGGCCGGCGCTGAACAGCATGGGCACGTTGGAGCGGGCGGCGTTGACGATGCCGCCGATGGCGTTGGCGGTGCCGGGAACGGTATGCACCATCACCACCTGCGGACGTCCGGTGATCATAGTGTAGCCGTGGGCCATGCTGACGGCGGTGACCTCGTGGGGCACCGGAATGGGATGGGGAGACGGCAATTCCTGCACCTGCCGCTTGGCGTAAGCCTCGATGATGGGGGCGAAATCCGTCCCGCCGTTGC
>JAJDXU010000081.1 GCA_022823105.1 Dehalococcoidia bacterium | reverse complement strand
CTCCAGCGAGATGTTGCGTGCGCCGCCCTCCACGGAGATGCTGATGCCGGCGTTGTTGACCAAGGCGTCCAGCCGGCCATGGCGTTCTTCGGCCAGGGCTACGATGGCCTCCCAGTCGGATTCGACGGTAACGTCAAGGGGGCGGTAGATCACGTCAAGCCCTTCCGCGCGGCAGTCGGCTTCGACCTGCTGCCCCAGATCGTCGAGGATGTCGCCGATGACGACCTTCGCTCCTTCCCTGGCAAACAGGTTGGCTTCCTCCGCGCCCATGCCTCTGGCGCCCCCGCTGATGATGGCTACCTTGCCGTCCATTCGGCCCATGTTGTGCCTCCGTTTGGAAAGCCGGCGGTTCACCCGTCCGGCAGGTGTTCGTCAATGATGGCTTGCAGTTGGGGAGCCAATGGTGGGAGATGTGCCTGGATGATGCGCCAAAGCTCACCAAAATCCACCGTGTCGGATTCATGAATGACGAGGTGGCCGACGTCAGTCGTTGCCCATGAACATCCCCACCACGTTGCCCTCCGTGTCGCGAAAATTGGCGAACCATCCAATGCCGGGAATCTCCGTGCGCGGTGTGATGATTTCGCACCCGGCGGCGGATACCTTATCGACGTAGGCATCGAGGTCGTCCACGCCAATTACAACGAGCGTGCCGCCGTCGTTGAGCGTATCGGCGCGTGCGGTCAGCGCGCCGCCGATGCCGTAGGGCTCGTCATCGCCGCCGGTCTGCTGGAGGTAATACTCCTGGTCGCCGAATTGCTCGGAGTTCCAGCCGAACACGTCGGCGTAGAACTTGTTGGCGCGTTGCGCGTCGTCAAAGGGGAGTTCGAAGTGTATAACTTTGGGCATCGTTCCTCCGGTAACCCATCGCGGTTGGTCAGTCGCTTTCAATATAGACGATGGCCGGCGGTCGCTGCCACTCGCCCGCCGACAAAACATAGGTCAACGTGTCCCACCACCGTCCCTTGAAGTGTTGATGCCGGCACAGCCGACTTTCCAGTCGGAACCCCAACCGATCCAGCACCCGCGCTGATGCGACGTTATCGGCGATGCACCAGGATGTGATGCACTGCAGGCCAAGGTCGTTGAGCCCGAATTGGATTACCGCGGCCGCGGCTTCCGAGGCGTAGCCCTGTCCCCAATGGTCGGGGTTCAGTTCGTAACCGATCTCGGCCTCGTCGTCGTTGTCTGGCGCGCGCCTGATGCCGCAGTTGCCGATGAGGCGACCGTCAGAGCGGCGGGTGATCTCCAGTTGGAAACGGCGGCGCGGTCGCTCGTCCTGCCAGTCCAGAAACATCCGGACGAAATCGTGCGCATCGTCCTCGGTTCGATCGGTCCACGGGTAGTAGCGAAGATAACGAGGATCGCGCTGGTAATCCAGCACGGCCCTCCAATCGTCCTGAGCGAACTCGCGCAGGCGCAGTCGCTCAGTGGTAATTTGCACGGACGGCTCTGCTACGAGATGGCCGAGGAGCCTTCGCCCTTCAGGTAGTCGGCGGTGCGCAGCGCCAACGCCTGGATGGTCGTGGTCGGGTTGATGCACGCGCCGGTGGTGAAGATGCTGCCGTCGATGATGAACAGGTTGGGCACGTCGTGGGCGCGGCCCCAGCGGTCCACCACTGAACGGTCGGGGTCGTTTCCCATGCGGGCGGTGCCCAGCAGGTGCCAGCCGGCGTTCCTCCGCAATCGGGACGAGATCACTCGCTTCGCGCCGGCGGCCTCCAGTACCTCGGTGGCGCGGGCGATGCCGTGATCGAGGATGGCCCACGTGTTGTCGCTCACGGTGTAGTCGATCTTGGGCGCGGGAATGCCGTCGCCGTCGGTGAGATTCGGGTCCAGCGTTACGCGGTTGTGCTCCTCAGGCAGGTCCTCAGTCATGATGACAATGCCCATCTGGTGGCGGAACCGCTCGGCAAAATCGCGGTGGTGTCCCTCTCCCCATTGGACCTGTTCGCCCACGAGGCCGCCGAGAGCGATCTGCAAGGGCGCGCCGCCCACGTTGGAAATCTGCATGTCGTAGCCGCGCACGAATCCCCGGCGCAGGTCGGTCTCGTAGAATTCCTGGCTGAGCATGGACGAACCGCGCGGGCCGTCGTCCGGTCCCAGATCCTCGTCGAACAAGCCCAGCACGTAGCCGCAGGGGTGGTGCATCAGGTTCCTGCCCACCTGCCCGCTGCTGTTGGCCAGGCCGTCCGGGAACAGCGCAGATTTGGAGTTGAGGAGCAGCCGCGAGGTGCCGATTCCGTTGCACGCCAGCACGACCACCCTGGCGTATTGGGACTGGAGGTTGCCGTTGTGGTCGTAGTAGGCCGCGCCGGTGGCCCGTCCCGTCTCGTCCACCAGGATCTCGCGGACGCGGGCGTGGGTAATCAGGCGGGCGCCCTGTTTCAGTGCGCCAGGCCAGAAGATGATGTCGCTGCTGGACGGCGAGCGCAGGTATTCGCCCACGTCGGCCGGCCTGCCGTCGTACTGCGTGGATGCCACGGCGTTGTCGGACGACCACCAGTGCCAGCCCAGCTTGTTGAAGGCGCGGGCCAGCATCTCGCCGCCCGGTCCGATGGGCAACGGCGGCGTCGGACGGGCCGGCTTGGGCGGGTACGCCGTATCGCCCTGGAGGCCGCTGACGCCGTGGGCGCGGTCGTTCTGGTCGTAGTACGGTTCCAACTCGAAGTAGTCCATGGGCCAGTCGTCGGCGACGCCGTCCAGCGACCTGAGGCGGAAGTCCGACGGATGGAACCGCGGGAAGTGGGAGCCCCAGTGGATGGTGCTGCCGCCCACGGCGTTGTACATATACGGCGCGATGGGGGTGTCATCCTCGTTGACCGGATAGTCCTCGGGCAACCCGCGGAAGTTGGGGTTGGGATGGAAGTCCGTCTGCCAGTGCAGTTGCGCCTGCGGCTCGCTGACCGGGAAGGCGTTGAGCGGCACCCAGCCGCCCTGCTCCAGGCACACCACCTTGACGCCGGCCTGGGTCAGGCTCCAGGTGAAGGCTCCGCCGGAAGCGCCGGCCCCGATGACCAGGACGTCGGCGATGTCGTGTTTGCTACCCATGTGTGTTTGCTCCTTGAAATTACGAACCGCGGATGACGAAGGACCTATTTACCCGGTACAATCTAGTGCAATTAGGAACCTCGCGTCCGGAATCACCAGCGACACGCGCAAACGTCCCTAGCATGGCAGACCATCTTACGCCCGACCGCCGGAGTTGGAATATGCGCCGCATACGGAGCCGAAACACGACTCCAGAGCTCCGGGTGCGGCAATTATTACACAAAGCAGGTTTCCGATACAGGCTCCACGTCCGCAATTTGCCTGGAAAACCCGACATAGTATTAAAACGCCACCAGACAGTTATTTTCGTCAACGGTTGTTTTTGGCATCGCCACAAAGGATGCCGTTTTACCACAACACCTAATACAAATACTGAGTATTGGCAACGGAAGTTCGCCCGTACAATCGACCGCGACGCCAAAGCAATATCTGAGTTGGAAGAACAAGGGTGGAAGGTGACCATCATTTGGGAGTGCCAGACACGCAATGACGATAGTTTGAAAGCCCAGCTGTCTGGATCACTTCCTAATCTAAGGTAGCACCCCCCACTGACTGCGTGTAGAAGGTGGCTAAACTGAGAAATCCATAAAGAATGTTTCTTCGTCAAGCTTGCAGAACCGCACGTCGGTGCGGCCATAGTTTTGCAGATGAGCCAGATTGACCGGATCTCCTAACTGGATATTCAAGCGCCTTCGGAAATATTCACCGAGGATTTGGTTGCCGTCGGGCGTGTGAATGGCCTTGTCACCGTCTTGAGCAGTTACTGCGACGAAGGTAAATCCGTCGTCCGTCAGGACCGTAAATCGGATCGCTCGGGGAGGGAAAAACCCTGTTCGGGCAATATCCGATGGAATCCTGAGATACGCTTGGTTGGGATTTCTATTCTCCTCTGGCCGTTGGCCCCAGTTCAAACCAGACCGTTGGCCCACATCATTCCGTCGGGTCAGCAACGAAAGATTCACACAATCAGCGTAATCTTTATGGCCGCGATCCGGCGAGAAGAACGCGACGTAGTCTTCAATATCATCGTGGTTTATTTCCATTGCTCGATCAAGCACCGATTGGAAGTAGTCCAGCGCTTCTACCGGGTCTTCTTCGGCCATTGCTTCTTCCTGTTGTCCGCCGCCGAGAAATCCCCGTTGTGTGTAGTTGGCGCTACCAGTAAAAGCCTTGACGGGTCGATCCTCGGCCATCCAAACATAAACTTTAGAGTGAATCGCAGGGCGTTCGATGTTGTAGTGACAACTAAACGGGTGGTTGGTCTCGAGCTCGCCAAACATGGCGTCGTCAACTAGCGACACGCCGTCTGCGGGAGCCATCCCATATACTAATTGTATCTTTATCCCACTCTCAGAGATTGCGGGATCAGTCAAATGTCGATGCGCCATAGATGCTGTCGCATATCCACTGACTACGCGTAATTCAGTTGCGCCGGCCTGGGCCGGTTCTATCAATACTGATCGGTAAAGGTTTTCCGTGATCATTCCTTTTTCACTCCTGTTACATGTTCGATAATAGCTGTGAGCACCGCCTCGAATACAACTTTAGCTCCACCTGGCGGGACGGCCATTCCAACTTGGCGCCTTACACTCTCCTTGCCTCCTTCGAATTTGTAGGTGTCGGGGAACGTTTGCAACCGGGCGCGTTCTCGATTCGTTAAAGCTCTAGGTTCGTCCCAGTGGTACAAGTGAGTACCGCCGCCGCCGCTACCGGTTACCGTGTAAGAAGGCTCATCCGGCAACAGCCGTCGGTAAATTTGGCTAATCGTTGCGTTGCTCCTCATATTCAACCTAAGTTCCGGTGGCAATTTTGCGGTGAACGCGTTCTGGCCAGGCTCGATGCAATTGAGCCGTGCTATGACTTTTTCCCCCTGCACTGTGCGTTCGTTATTATAAGCGTCTTCCGGTATGCCGGTGAGTGCTTCGCTAGCTGTTTTCTTTTTATAGGTAGGCATCGGATGAACAAATTTAATCCCTATGTCAGAACGGAACCCAACTATGATGTACCGATGCCTTCGCTGCGGGATACCATAATTTTCGAATTTATATAAGTGCTCCGCCACGTCGTAACCATAACCAGCTTCACGAAGTTCTGTAAGGATGCGCGTGAAATCGCTTTTTTTGTTGACAGATGAGAGACCACTCACGTTCTCGGCTACGAAAAACTTAGGGTTCAGGACATCCAAAGCCCCCACGCCGAACTTATACAACCCCCCAAATGCGCCGTTGATACCACGCCTTTCGCCCACTGCGCTGAAATCGTTGCAGGGGAATCCGAAAACTAGCCCATCAATTGGGGGCAGTTCCCGAAAGTCGACATTGGCTACGTCGCGCCTAAAAATCCTAGCTGGATGAACCACTTGTTCTATTGTGCGGCAACTGTCTCTGTCTATGTCAGTTGCCCACACATGCTCGAACCGCCAGTCGCCCTGCATGGCATGTGATGCCCCTAATGCCATGCCTCCTGCGCCACAAAACAACTCACCTAATCGGACTGGATTGTTCCAGTAGCCGGGTGTAACCTCAAACTGGCGGTCGGACAAGCCGATCGACTGGGGCAACTGTAACTGGGTCATGTCATCACTCGATAGAACGGATATTCCGAATAATAATTGCCAGACAGTGCACTGTCAAGCAAATCTGGTCCAATAGTGCCGCAAATTGGCGCTGGTCTCTGCGAGAGGGCGTAGGGGAAAATGATCATCCGCCCCCGCACGTGAAAACGATTTCCGACCGCCTACTTCCGCTCGAACACCGCTGCCACGCCCTGGCCGCCGCCGACGCACATGGTCTCCAGGCCCCATTGGGCGTCCTGGCGTTCCATCTCGTGGAGCATGGTGGCGAGGATGCGGGCGCCGGTGGCCGCGATGGGATGGCCCAGCGAGATGCCCGAGCCGTTGACGTTCAGGTTGTCCTCGTGGGGCAACTGCCACTCGCGCAGCACCGCCAGCACCTGGGCGGCGAAGGCCTCGTTCAGCTCGATCAGGTCCATGTCGCCCAGGGTCATGCCGATCTTGTCCATCACCTTGTTCACCGCCGGCACCGGGCCGATGCCCATGGTGGCGGGATGACAGCCGGTCACGGCCCAGCCACGCAGGAAGGCCATCGGCGTCAGGCCCAATTCGTCCAGCTTGTCCTCGGCCACGACCAGGCACACCGACGCCGCGTCGTTCTGGCTGCTGGCGTTGCCGGCGGTTACGACACCGTCGCGCATCACGGGACGCAAGCGGCCCAGCACTTCCATGGTGGTATCGGCGCGCGGCCCTTCGTCAGCGTCGAAGATCTTGGGGTCGCCGCGACGCTGTGGGATGCTCACGGGAACGATCTCGTCGGCGAACTTGCCGGAGTCGCGGGCGGCGACGGCGCGCTGGTGGCTGCGCAGGGCGTACTCGTCCTGCTCCTCGCGAGGAATTTCATACTCGCGGGCCAGGTTCTCGGCGGTCTCGACCATGCCGCCCGGGATGGGGCCGAATCGCTCGTCGGGAGCGATGGTAACGCGGGCGCGGGCGAGGCGGTCGTGGAAGGTGACGGAGCCGAACCGCGCGCCCCAGCGGGACTCATTGCTGTAAAACTCGGCGCTACTCATGCTCTCCGCGCCGCCGGCGATCACCACGTCAGCGTTCTCGGTCTGGATCAGCATGGAGGCGTTGAGGATAGCCTGGAGGCCGGAGGAGCAGCGGCGGTCCAGCTGGTAGCCGGGAACCTCTATGGGCAGGCCCGCCTTCAGGGAGGCCAGCCGTCCGATGGCGGGGTTCTCGCCCGACGGATACCCGTGCCCCAGGATGACGTCGTCCACCTTGGCGGGATCGACGCCGCTGCGCTCCAGGGCGGCCTGGATTACGGTGGACGCCAACTCGGCGGCCGGAACGTCCCGCAGCGCGCCGCCGAAATTCCCGACGGCAGTGCGGACCGGCGCAACAATGGCTACTCCTCGCATGATGACACTCCTTATCCGCTCAGTGCGGACGATTGTTGCAGTAGAAAATGGTGGCGGTATGATACTCGCTGCCCGTCCCAGTGTAAAACGCGCGCGTCGTGCCGCGTACCGTCCGTTTCGGACCGACGGACGGCCCATGCAGCCAGAACCGGCGGGACGGGCGGATGAAATCCCTATGCTACAATCGAGTACGGCGACATGCCGCCATGGGGGCTTAGCTCAGTGGGAGAGCACCTGCTTTGCAAGCAGGGGGTCAGGGGTTCGAATCCCCTAGCCTCCACCATCCCTGTCCAAATGCAACACTCGCGTTTGATTCTGAAGACAGTTCTTGCCCCAAGCATGGAGAGTCGCTCGATGATAGCGCGCATACCATTGGTACTGGAACCCCAGCCCGAAGGGGGCTATACGGTCACTTCCACTCTGCTGCCGGAGTTGATTACCGAGGGTGCCACCATCTCGGAATGCCTCAGCAACGCCGAGGATGCTTTCGCTGTCGTCTTGGAGATATATGAGGACGAGCGGCGTCCTCTGCCGCCAGAGATTCCAGTCGACGATGAGGTAGGCGCAGTCTCGGTTGAAGCCGTCGTTACCGTTTCGGTTCCGTGAGATATCGGGAGGCCGCGCGGAAACTTGTCAGTTTGGGATGTTATGAGGTTCCAACCCGAAGCGGCGGCTCTCATAGAAGATGGTTCAATCCCGCAACACGACAAAACGCGACGTTGCCGGACTGGGGCGCACGTGACTTGAAAATGGGAACGCTGCGCTCGGCGATCAGGCAGTTGGGTATAGATTGGATGGAGTTTCAGCAGACATAGGATGTTTGTCTCGCAGGCTATACGGCCGATGGCTAATGCGCAAACTCGTCGCGATGCGTCGCCGGGCGGGATGCGTCGCTAGCCGGTAATGAGGTATATGGCAGTACGTTAGTCATGAAGAAGGGAGGCGTAGAGAGGCCCAGTGATTACAATCTGACGCGGCCTCTCTCAGTGGGGCCCACAGCGATTTTCGTTAGCCCATAGACCTCCACGCCCCATGCCCGTATCTCCTTTCATACGCGCCCTGCCCAAGGCCGAACTGCACGTCCACATCGAAGGGACGTTTGAGCCAGAGTTGATGCTCGAGATCGGCCGGCGCAACGGTATCGCCCTGCCCTTCACCACCGTTGATGAAGCCCGCGCGGCGTACGAGTTCTCCAGCCTGCAGGATTTCCTCGACATCTATTACCAGGGCGTCGCCGCGCTGCTCACCGAGCAGGATTTTTGCGATTTGACCTGTGCCTATTTCGACCGCGTCGCCGGCCAGGGCGTCCGCCACGCCGAGATCTTCTTCGACCCCCAGGCGCACACCGCTCGGAGTGTACCTTTCGCCACAGTCTGCCACGGCATCGCGTCGGGATTGCAGTACGCGCTACAGCGGCACGGCATCTCGTCTCGCCTGATCATGTGCTTCCTGCGCCACCTGGATGAGCCGGATGCCCTGGCTACGTTGGAAACGGCGCTGCCCTACCGAGACATGATCTACGGGGTCGGCCTGGACTCAAGCGAGGCCGGCAATCCGCCAGCGAAGTTTGCCCGCGTTTTCGCCGCCGCCCGCGAAGCGGGGTTTGCGTGCGTAGCCCATGCCGGCGAAGAGGGACCCGCCGCGTACGTGCGTGACGCGGTGGACGTGCTGCATGTGCAGCGCATCGACCACGGCAACCGAGCCCTGGACGATCCCGTTTTGACCGCGGAACTGGCCCAGCGCGGCATGCCGTTCACGGTCTGCCCGCTGTCTAACCTCCGCCTGGGTGTGATAGATGCGCTTGACAACCATCCCCTGCGGCGGATGCTCGACGCCGGATTGATGGTCACCCTGAACTCGGACGACCCGGCGTATTTCGGCGGTTACGTCAACGAGAACTACCAGGCCATGCAGGACCACCTGGGCATCGACGATGCAACGCTGGGCCGCATCGCGCGCAACTCGTTCCTCGCCGCATTCCTGGAGCCTGAACGACGCAACGAGTTGCTGGCGGAACTGGGCATATACTGCGCAGCAAACGGATGGACAACATGGGCATCCTGAACTTCGTCCTGCTGGTGATCCACATCGCCGCCGGCTCCGTCGCGCTGCTCACGGCATTCGTCGCGCTGGTGACAACCAAGGGCGGCACAATCCACGTGCGGGCCGGCCGCATCTACGCCGTCTGCATGACGCTGATCTTCATCACGGCCATCCCGCTGGCGATCCTCGGCGCTTCTGTATTTCTGCTACTGATCGCCGTCTTCAGCTTCTACCTGGTTTTCGCTGGCTGGAGATTCGCGCGCAACCGCAGTCGTCGCCCCCAGGCGGTGGACTGGATTGCCGCCGCGATTATGGGCCTGACCGGCCTGGGCATGTGGTGCTACGCCGTCGTCCTGGCGCTGTCGGACGGAGGGAACTGGGTGACGCTGGTGGCGTTCGGGTTCATCGCCGTGGCGCTCAGCGTTGCCGACGGGTTGTTCTTCAACCGGGGGCGACCCGGGAAGCGGCGTCCCGCTCCGCACCTGCGGATCCAGCGCCACCTCACCAACATGATGGCCGGCACGATTTCCACCATCACGGCGGTCATGGTGGTCAACGTCAACATGGACCCGGTGTGGGTGCCGTGGCTCCTGCCCACCATCGTCATAGCCCCACTGATCATCTGGTGGAACGTGCGCACTGCGCTGCAAGCCCGTAGCCGGCCCGCGCCGGCAGAGACGACCTGATGCCCACCCGCGCCTATTGCTGGACGAATCGCCGGTACACCTCCTCCTCCGACAGCGCTTCCTGGTGGAACCAGCTGTCGTCGATGATCTTGTAGACGTTTTCCAGCCTCTCCAGGATTTCATTGGTGAGCAGCAGCGCCTCCAACGGCGAGCCCGGCATCGCGCTGTCCCGTTCCAGGATCAACACCGTTTCCGTGATGGCGCGGATCAACTCGACCGTCCCCACGTGCGTGGCGTTGCTGCGCGCCGTGTGCAGGCTGTGGTAGATGGAAGATGCGCCGTGGTCCCGAAGCAGCATCGTCAGCGACTGCTCCTCGTCGTCAATCGGTATCCCGCGTATCGCAGCGGCGTTCATCAACGATCTCTGCAGCGTCGGCAGGTCCGTGCCGCCCTCCACGGACATTCGGGCAAAGGTATTCACCACCCGCGCGATGTTGTCGGCGCGCTCCAGCCACCGGCCCATCCAGATCAGGTTGTACACCCTGGAGTCGGTCAGCCACCGGTCCGGGCTCACTGATATAGACCTCGGTTCCACCATAATCCAACCTGCTCCTTTTGTAGCGTCATCTATCGGCAGGGACAGGTTTGAAACCTGCCCCTGCATGGATCACGAGCCGTTCAGCAGCGCCAGGGCGTCGTCCGCCGTCACCATCTCCCGGTCGAAGAACACTTCCGCGGTGGTGAAGTTCAGCCAACCCTCGCCCCTGGATACGAACGAGCCGGACACCGGCGGCACTTCGGAGTAGTCGCGGCCGACGGCGAATTTCAGGTAGTCGGTGCCGTTCAGATCCGTGATGCCTCGCGTCGGGTCCGCCGGCAGCCAGCCGTGCTCCGGATGCAGGAACTCCAGCCACGCATGAGTCTCGCCCGGCTGGCGGGTGAGCAGGCCGCTCACGTAGCGCGCGGGTATCCCGCGGGCCCGCAACATGGCAATTCCCAGGTGGGTCATGTCCTGGCAAACGCCGCTCATCGATTGCAGCACGTCTGAGGCGATGGTGTTCACCGACGTGTTGCCCCGTTCGTACCGGATGTTCTCATGCACCCATCGCACCACATTGGAAACCGTCTCCAGCAGCGTGGGCACGTTGCCGCAGGCCTCCTGGGCGATCGTGCGTACGCTCTCCGGATCCACCAGGTGCGACGCCGTGAGGAATTCCTGCGCCTCCAGGCCGTAGCTCAGGGAGGCCACCGACGCATCGCTTGCCACCGGTACCGCGTCGTTAAGGCCCACCAGCCCCGTCGCCACGATGATCAGCTCCTGGTGAGGGTACGTCACCCGGACCCGGTTGACCACGTTCCCCAGCCGGTCTGGGTAGGTTATCTTGCGTCCCGCCGGAAAGGTTGCAACGTCGCAGCAACCGTCGGCGGGAGTCTGGTACCGGTCAGTGTAGGGCGTCAGCCTCAGGAAATTATCGTTCTGCACCACAATATCCGAGTACCCGTACCTGGCCACATACGCGAAATGCACGGAGACCGGATCTTGAGCTAGCGGACCACCCAGCTCGGCTTGCATGACCCTCCTGATGAGTTGTTGGTCACCCGGCTGTTCGCCTCGGACACGCGGGTCAATCCGCCGGGAAAGACTGTGACCTCGCCGTATCCGTTCTGCACCGCAAACACCCGCAGGTCCACGTAGCGCTCTTCAAACTCGCCACTCAACTCATCAAAAACAAGATGCCGGGAGAAGTCCAGCGTTTCCTGGGCAATGAAAACCTGAGGCTGCTCGATCAGCTGCTGCGCCAGCCTGCCGCGGTAGCCCTTGTCCAGGTCGGGCAGGATGAATACTCCCAACCCGCCGTAGCCCTGCCGTGTCTTCAACACCAGGCTGTCCAGGTTCTGCAGAACGTACTCCCGGTTGGCCGGATCTCGCAGGTCGTAGCTTTTCGCCTGGTCGAGTATGGCCTTCTCGCCCAGGTAGCGCTCGATCATTTCCGGCACCCACAGGAACACCAGCTTGTCGTCGCAGGCGCCGGTGCCCATGGCGTTTACCAGCACAACTTTATGGTTCAGGTATGCTTCCGTCAATCCCGGCACGAACAGCTCCAGGTCCTCCACCCGGCGGTACACCAGGTCAACTTCGAAGTCCCCATCCATAGCCCGGCACCACACCCGCCCTTCGGCGCCGACATAGAGGTCCGAACCCTCAACCAGCGGTATGCCCAACAGCTCCGACAGGTACCGGTGTTCAAAGAACGCCGACCCGAACTTGCTGTCCGTCAGCAGCACGCACACCGGGTCCGGTCGGTCGCACAGCGACGCGAACATCTCGTGGTACGTCGCCCTGATGTCGTAGGGCAGGATGTCATAGCCCTCGGTCATCTCCGGCAACGCCGCCATGCCGATTTCCATGCTTTTCATCTGGTACGTGATGCCCGAGGGGATACGCAGGTTGTCCTCCAGAATGACGTACCGCCCCTCGCCCATGTGGACCAGGTCGATCCCATAGATGTGCACGAACACGTCCTGCGCCGGCCGGAAGTCCTGTAACTCCGGATTGTAGTGCTGGCAGGAGTACATCACATCCGCCGGCACGACCTCCTGTTCCCCGCAGTACAAATCCAGCAGAAAGCCGTTAATCGCCGTCAACCGTTGCGCGACGCCGCGCGAAATAACGTCCCAGTCCGCTTCCGGGATCAGGCGCGGCACCCAGTCTGTCGGCACGGTCCGGAACTCCCTGGGGTCCAGCATGAATGTGAACGCGTCCAGGGCGGCGCGGGAGTTCGCAACCCCCCACCGGCGCCGCAGTTCCTCGACCCCCAGGCCCTCCATTGTGTTCATCAAATTCCGGTACACGGGTTTCACGGAACCGTCGGCGGTCAGAAACTCGTTCAACGTGTGCCTCGCCCTTGTCGTGTCGATCAACATTTCATGCCCACCCGTGCCACGTAACCACCTTCAGTCGAAATTCCCAGCGCATCTATGATCCCACAACCTTGTTGCGCCGGCATTAACGATTTGTAAAAACTGCATTTCCGGGGCGAGCCAACCAGGACCACGACGTCAGTGAAGGCCGTGTATGTAACAAAAGCGTAACGGCTTCGTAACCGTACGTTAATGCGTGGTCGGCATAGTAAGTTCCAATAGCCCTCCCTGAAAATCCGTCCAAAAGATTGGGTTGAAAGCGCCATGATTCCGTATTCCAGACCCGCACCTTCGATGAGCCCGACCGATCCCGCCCGCGTCCTTCTGTTGGGCCAGGAGGACGAATGGGCAACCCTGAACGGGACGCTGACCGCGGCCGAGGACAGCGGAGAAATCATCCTGATGGGGCCGGAGACTGCCTACGACACCCGTTCCCCGACCGGTCATGGCGCCCCGAGCGTCCTCCTGCTTGCGCCGGACTCCATGCTGGATGGTCCCCGCCGCCAGGACGATGAGACTGCGCCCCTCATCCTCCGCTGCATCGCCGGTGAAGAGCTTGAAGATCCCGACCTGTATCACGACTCCGACGACTTCGTGACCGTGCCCTGTGCGCCCGCTGAACTCATCAAGCGGATCCTTCGCCTGGCCCAACGCCACCAGGCGGCAAACTCGTCGGCCGAGA
>JAJDXU010000155.1 GCA_022823105.1 Dehalococcoidia bacterium | reverse complement strand
CATCTTTTTGGTCTGCCGGCCAAGACCGGGCATCATTTCCAGTACCGAGGAAAGGCCGCCCATCTTCTTTACACCCTGGATCTGGTCGAGGAAATCGTCCAACGTGAAGCTGGCCGTGCGCATCTTGCGCTCCAGCTCGCGGGCCTTCTCCTCGTCGACGGCGTCCTGAGCGCGTTCAATCAGCGTCATCACGTCGCCCATGGCCAGGATGCGAGACGCCATGCGGTCCGGGTGGAACTGCTCCAGCGCGTCGCTGCGCTCACCCGTCCCAATGAACTTGATCGGGACGCCGGTGACCCGGGTGATCGACAATGCCGCACCGCCCCGGGCGTCGCCGTCCATCTTGGACAAAATCAGGCCATCCAGCCCCACGCGCTGGTGGAATTCCTGGGCGGCGTTGACCGCGTCCTGGCCGGTCATGGCATCAACCACCAGGATGGTCTGGTAGGGCGACACGGCAGCCTTCACGTCCTCCAACTCCGACATGAGGTCGTCGTCTATGTGGAGACGCCCTCCGGTATCCACGATCGCCCAGGTGTGCGCCAACTCGGTGGCGCGGCGCACGCCGCCGGCCGCGACTTTAGCCGGCGTGGAGGATGCAGGGTCCTCCGAATAGACCGGAATATCCAGCTGTTTGCCCAGGGTCTGCAACTGGGAAATGGCGGCGGGTCTTCGCAGGTCTGCCGCGATTAACATGGGGCTGTGGCTCTGCCGTTTCATGTTGAGCGCCAACTTGGCCGCCGTGGTGGTTTTGCCGGAGCCCTGCAGTCCCACCAACATCAGCACCGATGGCAACTGGCTGGACGGAGTCAGCCGATGGTCGCCGGCGCTCAGGATTTCCGTCAGCTCTTCGTGGACGATCTTGACCACCTGCTGCCCCGGCGAGAGGCTTTCCAGGACCGTGCTGTCCAGTGAACGCTCCTTGACCGTGGCCACGAAATCCCGCGCCACGCGGAAATTTACGTCCGCTTCCAGCAGGGACCGGCGCACCTGGCTCAGCGCATCGTCGATATCCTTTTCGCTGAGGCGCCCCTTGCCTTGCAGGCGATTGAATATGCCGGAGAGTCGATCGGTCAAATTGTCAAACATAGCGCATCCCTATTCCCAGCGAAAGGTGCGGTTGGCTATGACGAAGGCTATCACAAACCACACCGCCATTCCCAGAAAGTTCGTCCATTGGGCCGCCACCGAGTCGCCCTGCACTGTCATCCCGCGTATCGCTTCCACCAGGAACGTCAACGGCAGATAGTCGGTGACCACCTGTAGGAAGCCGGGCAAAACGTCCCGGGAGAAAAACACGCCGGACAGGAACATCATCGGCAGCGACACGATGTTGGCCAGCGGCGCCGCCTGTTGCTCGGTCCGCGCCCAGCCGGAAACGGCAAACCCGAGCGCCAGGAACACCGCCCCGCCGAGCGCCGCGGCAAGCAGAACAGCGAAGAAGTTGCCGGCAAACTCGGCTCCGAACAGGAATACAGCGACGCCGGTCAGGATGAGGGTCTGGACCATCACCACCAACAGCCTGGTGATGACTTGCGAACCCAGCAGGGTCACCGGACTGAGCGGTGTCGCCAGCAGCCGGCGCAGTACCCCCTCCCGCTTCATGGTAACAAAGCTGAAGGAAACGCTGAACAGACCCAACTGCATGATGGCCATACCGATGATGCCGGGCATCAGGAAATCGATATACCCCAGGTTTCGCGCAGCCACCGCTTCGCTTTCCAGGGTAACCACCCGGTCGACTCCGCTCAGCGCGAAATTCATCTCGTCGACGCCGGAGCGCAGGATGCCCAACCCGACCTGCGATTCCGCTTGCCGTCCCGCGTGATACAGAGCCTGAATGGTCGCGGGCTCCCAGTCCGCGCCTTGCGAGGTCACTGTTGGGCCAAAGTTTTGAGGGAGAATGACGACCAGGTCCCGTTGCCCGTCCACCAGCGCGGCGCGTTCTTCCGCCTCGCCGCCGATCACCACGCGCAGGGCCTCGACCTGCTGCGCCTCGGCGATGAACCGGGCGGACGCTTCGTTCTGAGCCAGATCGACAATCCCCAGGTCGACCTTGCCCAACTCGCCAAAATTGAGCAGGCCGAAAATCACCATGATGACGAGGGGCAGGAAAAAGGTCCAGAACAATGCTGCCCGGTCCCTCGCCCACATCCTCATGGACATCCAGGTGATATATATGGCGGGACGGTTTGCCACGCTAAAACTCTCTTAACGACCGGCCGGTCAGGTCCAGGAACACGTCCTCCAACGTCGCTGCCCGCACCTCGTGGTCCCGACGGAACCCGCGGCCGATCAGTTCTTCGATCAGGGCGTCCGGGCTGTTCAGCGTGATGATCTTGCCCGAGTCCATCACGGCGACCCGGTCGCAGAGTTCCTCTGCCTCTTCCATATAATGAGTGGTCAATACGATGGTCCGGCCTTCCGCCTTCCAGCCGGCAATGGTCTCCCACATCAGGTGCCTTGCCTGCGGGTCCAACCCTGTGGTCGGTTCGTCAAGGAAGATCACCGTCGGGTCGTTCACCAGGGCGGCGGCGATGGCGAAGCGCTGCTTCTGCCCGCCGGACAGCGTGCGGAACGACGCCGCCCGCCTGTCCCAAAGGTCCACCACTCTCAACAGCGGCTCAGGGTCAACCTTGACGCGGTAGATGCTCCCGAGCATTTTCAGCAGTTCCTGGAGTTGCAGGTGCTCAAAAAACGCGCTGCTCTGCAACTGCACGCCGATGATGTGCTTGACGGCCCGGGGGTCCTTTCCGACGTCGATACCAGCCACCTCAGCCCGCCCGCTGTCCGCGGTGCGCATCCCCTCGATTATCTCGACCGTGGTGGTCTTGCCGGACCCGTTCGGCCCCAGCAGGGCGAATATCTCACCCTTCTCCACCTGGAAAGACACGCCGTCGACGGCCTGAACATCGCCGTATCGCTTCCGCAACTCCTCCACCACGATGATGGGGCCATCCCATTCCGCAACCCTATGATTGTTCGCCGACACCATCTCGCTCAGACCGCGAAGATTATAACACTCGGCCTGCCGCCCGCCCCGCGAATGCTACAATCGCCGCTACCATGATCCCGCTTCGACTGTCGTTACGGAACTTTCTTTGCTATCGAGACGATGTGCCCCCGCTCGATTTGAGGGGCGTGCACGTCGCCTGCCTCTGCGGAGCCAACGGACACGGGAAATCGGCGCTCCTGGACGCCATGACGTGGTGCCTCTGGGGGCAGGCGCGCACGGGCAGCCGGAACCACAACTCGCTGATCGCATACGGCGAGACCGAATGTCGGGTGGAGCTTGATTTCCAGGCGAAATCCCAGTGCTACCGCGCGATCAGGAGACGACGCAGCGCAGGCCAGGGGAGAACCGAGCTGGACCTGTTCGTGCTCGATGATGCAGAACGGCCCCGCGCCGTCACGGGAAACACCGTCAACGAGACCAACGCCCGTATCCGGAACCTGGTCGGGATGGACTACGACACCTTTGTGAATTCGGCTTTTCTGCTGCAGGGCCGTTCCGACGAATTTACGCGCAAAACCCCGTCCGAGCGCAAGGAAGTCCTCTCCTCCATCCTGGGTCTGGGCCTCTACGAAATCCTGCAGGCAGAGGCGCGCAACAAGCGCGCGGAATGGCAGGACAGCGTTGCCCGAACCGAGGGAGCGCTCACACAGACCCGAGCGGCGCTGGATCAGGTGAATGATCCTGCCGGCGAACTCGCAGCCGTCGACCAACGGCTCGAAGAGTTGTCCACCGAGTTGAACTCTGCGGCCATCAAGGCCCGGAACAGCCGCGAGGCGCTGGACGACTTGCGACGCAAACAAACGGAACTAGCCGCAACCGAATACAAAACTGTCGACTTGCGTCAGTTGATCCAGCGAGAGGAGTCGGACCAAGCCGTCCTCCGTGAGCGGATTCAGACCACGAACGAGTTGGCACAGCGAGCTGATGAAATCACCGCCGGCGTAACTCTTTTGGATAATGCCCGCACCGAGTTGGAACGGCTGGAGTCGGTGCGCCGGCAGCACGGCACACTTCAGGACAGGCGCAACTCCCTCATCACCGCCATCAACCGGGAGCAGGCGTCGCTGGAATCGGAAATCGCCGGGTTGGAGCGGCGAATACGGGACGACCTCCGCCCGGCGGCGGCGTTGGCAGCATCCACCGAACGCAAACTGCAGGAACTGGAAGAAACCGAAAGCGGGCTGTCCACTGAACATTTTTCCATCGAACAGCGCGCCGAGCAGTTGTCCAACCTTTCGGGGCAAATTGCTGCTCGAACCGGGGACCTGGAACGGTGCGTCGACGAAGGCAGGGAGTTGCGCGCTAAACAGAGGGAGATGTCCACCGCGTCCGGGCCGGAAGCCCTCTGCCCGTTATGTCGCACTCCCCTGTCCGAGGATGCCTGCACGAACATCGCCAATTGGTACGAGTCCGAAATCGCTGCAAAACTCAACCAGCATTCGGACCTCCAGGTTCACATCGAGAAGCTGACCCGTCAGCGCGACGACCTGTCCGCCGACACCGAAGTTCGCCGTAAAGCGCTCCTCCGGCGGCAACGGGAGACGCAACAGGCCCGGGGACGCCTCGAACAGCAGCGCCTCCAGGGCGCCGAAGCCAGTGACCTGTTGTCGTCGCTGGAACCCCGTTTGTTGCAAATGCAGCGGGCCCTTGGGGCCGGCGAATTCGCGTTATCCGAGCGCCAGGGACTGGCGGAGCTCGACGCCGAGATCTCACGCCTCGGCTACGACGACGCCAAAAGAGAGGCCGCATACGATTTGACCCAATCGTTGCAGCATTGGCACGCCGACCGTCTGGCTTTGGAAACTGCGCTCGCGCGATTGCCGCAGGACACAACGGACCTGGAGCGCGGGGAGGAAAGGGTCAAAAACGCCCGCCAGGATCTGGCAGAGGCAGAGCGGATCCTGGCAGAAGACCGCGCTGCGCTTGCCGGCTTGCCCGACGCCGAGCGTGCCGCCAGCAACGCCGAAACCGCATTCTCGACGCTGTCGCGCGAGCGCGATGATCTCCTGGCGCGACAGGGACGACTGCAAGCCGAAGCGGAACGGATGGCTGCATACCGTTCCGAAATCGCCCGCTTGGAGAGGAGCCATCAACACGCCCAAAGTGAACAGCGGGTTTATTCGGAGCTTTTTCAGGCATTCGGCAGAAGCGGATTGCCGGCCATGCTCATCGACGCCGCAGTCCCGCACCTTGAAAGCGAAGCCAACAATCTGCTGGGCCGCATGACCGATAACCGCATGGCAGTCAGGCTGGAAACCCAGCGCGTGAACCAGGGCGGCAACACCACCGAAACCCTGGACATCCTGATCAGCGACGAGTTGGGCTCCCGCAGCTATGAGTTGTTCAGCGGCGGCGAGGCGTTCCGCATCAATCTGGCCCTCCGCATCGCCCTGTCCAAGGTGCTGTCCCAGCGGTTGGGCACACCTCTTCCGACTTTGTTCATCGACGAGGGGTTTGGTACGCAGGACGCCGCGGGACGGGAGCGCATAGTCGATGCCATCGCGTCCATCCAGGACGAATTCGAAAAAATTATCGTCATCACTCACCTTGAGGAACTGAAGGACCTGTTCCCCGCCCGCATCGAGGTGCTGAAAACGGAATCCGGTTCGCAGTTCTGGCTGAGCTAATTCGACAACATTAGGAGAGCACACCATGCTGACCGACGCCCAACGGGAGTTTCTGGCCCAGAACCACAACGGCGCACTGACCACGTTCCGCAGGAACGGCGCGGCTCAAATGAGCATCGTCACCTGCGGGATCTACGACGACGGCGTTGCCTTCACCACCACCGAGGACCGGGCCAAGTTGCGCAATCTGCGCCGGGACCCGCGCTGCACCATCCTGGTGGGCACCGACGACTGGCGAAATTTCGTGGTGATGGAGGGCGAGGCCAGGCTGGTGGGCGTGGACAACAGCAGCGCCGACGAATACCGCGAGACCCTGCGCAACGTGTACCGTACCGCTGCCGGCCAGGAGCACCCCAACTGGCCCGAGTACGATCAGGCCATGCGCGACGACCGCAGATACGGCGTCATCGTGACGCCCCACCACGTCTACGGCCGCACGGATCGATAACGTAAGGGGCAGCCTTCCGGCTGCCCCCATTAATCTCCCGAAGAGCGCTTATCTCCGTCAGATTATGCCTTCCGCCAGCCGGAGGGCATCCACATCCAGCGGGATGTCGTCATATTCACCGTTCAGCGCGGCCAGCACGCGCTCCCCGGATAGGGGCAGCTGCTTGACCCTCACGCCGACGGCATCGTACACCGCGTTGGCGATGGCAGCGGGCGGCCCGAACCCCGGCGGCTCGGCCACCGCGCGAGCGCCAAACGGCCCATCGTCTGCCGGGACCCTGACCAGGACGATCTCCGATTCCGGGAGATCGATGGCCAACGGCATCAGGTAGGACGCAAAAGATGGGTTCCGAACCGCGCCGGTGTCGGGATCAAACTGCTGGTCCTCGGTGAGAGCGCGGCCGATGCCCTGCACGACGCCACCATCCAATTGGCCCTCAACGGCCATCGGATTGATGGCAACGCCAACGTCCTGGGCCTGTATGTAGCGCAGGACCTTGACCTGCCCGGTGTCGCGGTCAACCTTGACCTCAGCAGCCTGCGCGGCAAATACAGGCGTGTAAGGCATGCTCGACAGGGCCGCAGTGCCGATGATCGGCCCGCCCCGGGATGTGGTGCTGGCGGCCGCCAGTTGGGCGAACGTCAAACCCTGGGGTTCGTTGTCCATGACGTACACCCGGCCATCCTCGCATCCCAGCGCATCCTCGGGTACGCCCAGACGTTCGGCGGCCAGGGCCATCAGTTTCTGCACCGTGTCCTGTGCGGCGCGATACACCGCCGTACCCTGGCTGTACACCACACGACTTCCGCCCGATTGACCGGTGTAGGGAGCCATGTCCGTGTCTCGCTTGGCGACGATGACGCTATCCATGGGGATCCCCAACGCCTCGGCGGCAATACCGGCCAGCGAGGTGTCGCTGCCCGAAATATCCGTCGATCCGGTGAGCAGACTGACGGTTCCGTCGTCGTTGACGCTGATCGACGCGGTGGATGGCCCGCTCCCGCTGCGCCATTCACACAGGGCCAAACCCAGCCCGTGGCCGTCCTCCAGCTGTCGCGGCCAATCGATCTTCTCCTTGATCGCTTCGAGGGTCTCAATGAGGCCGTTGGACGGTACCACCGCGCCGCTGACCGAAACGTCTCCCTCGCGCAGCGCATTGTGGAGGCGCAGGTCATACGGGTCCATCCCGATCTGGTGGGCGATGTGGTCCATGTGGGACTCCACCGCGAAGGTCATGTCGGCGACGCCGGAGGCCCGGTAGGAACCCACGTAAATCTTGTTGGTGTACACGCCATACGACCGCAACCGGAAATTGGGAATGCGGTATGCGCCGATGCCATGCCCTATCCCAGAGTTGGGACCCGCGCCCAGGTACGCCCCGACGTCGAAGATCGTATAGGCTTCCCGCGCAACGATGGTGCCGTCATTCATCACACCCGACCGGATGTAGTTGGTGACGGGCAGGCGAGGGCCATTCATGGTGAAAACTTCCTCGCGCGTGTTGACGAGCTTCACCGGCCGACCCGTCCGCATGGCCAGCAGAGCCGGGAACGCCTCGAAGGCGAGGCGCAACTTGGCCCCGAAACCGCCACCCAATTCCATGGCCACCACGCGTATGCGGGAAACCGGCATCTCCAGCACCCCGGCCAGCCCGGCGCGAATCTGATACGGCCCCTGGGTCGAGGCATAAATCACCAGCCGGCCGCTGGGTTCCACGTCGGCGACGCATGCCATGGGCTCAAGGAAGCCCTGGTTGATGCCCTGTGAACGATAAACGTCCTCGATCACCACGTCGGCGTCTCGGAAGGCCTGCTCTACGTCGCCGCGGTCCGCGTCCAGCAGGGTGCTCACGTTATGGCCCAGCGTGAAACCGTAGCCTTCGTAGCTCTCCAGGTCCGGGTGCACCGAAGCGGCGCCGTCCACCATCGCCGCCAGCGGGTTGACCAC
>JAJDXU010000171.1 GCA_022823105.1 Dehalococcoidia bacterium | reverse complement strand
CTGCTGTCGCCTAATCGTCGGCAAACTTGGGCATCACCTGCTCACCGAACAGCCGCATCGATTTTTGGACTTTATGAGTGTCCATTTCGCCGACGTTCAGCTTGAGCATCAAGTTGCGCACTCCGATGTCCCGCATCGCTGCCACCTGATCGGACACCTGCGACGGCGTGCCGATTATGAAGGAGTGCTCGAGCACCTCTCCCGCGGGCTGCGGTCGGTTCGGGTCCGGTGGTGGGAACCCGCCAGGATTGTAGAGTTCCCGGGCGCGCCGGAAGTGAGTGCGCTCGCGCTCAAAGCCTGCCGCTGCAATTTCCAGGGCCTCGTCGTAGCTGTCCGCAACGAACAGGTCCCTCGATGCCCAGCACCGGTCCATCGTCGATTGAGTTTGGGCCTCCGAGAACCCGGAGTCCAGCATTGTCTCTTCGTATCGCTCCAGGCGGTGGCGCAAGGTATCCAGAGTCTGGATACCGATCATCACCGGGCGCCCGATCCTGGCCATCGCGATGGTGGAAGTCTCGCTGATGCAAGCCCGTATCAGAGGGGGATGCGGCTTTTGATACGGTCGCGGCCGCAGGTGGGGGAACTCCACATCCCAGAACTCGCCGCGGTGCTGCAGTGGCTCGCCGGTCCAAGCTTCAACCAGCAACTGTTCGGCTTCGTCGAGTCGGGCGATACCGTCCTCCATCGTTATTCCGAACCCCATATATTCGTAATGGTTGTAGGCCGACCCTCGCCCTGTACCCACGATGAGGCGACCGTGGCTCAGGTTATCCAGCAGGGAGGTCTGCACGGCCAGGCGTACGGGGTGATGGAACGCCAACTCCACAACGGCAAAGCCTATCTTGACGTTTTTTGTCCGGGCCGCCAGGGCCGCTCCTAACACCAGTGGGTCTGCGTGGGCTGCCGCCCCGTCAAAATGATGCTCTGTCAGCCAAACCGAATGCATTCCGATATCCTCTGCCAGTACCATTTCGTCAATGGTGCTGTCGATGACCGCGGAATCCCGTTCGGGATCGTGGCTGACCGGAAAAACAAAAGAACCAAACCGCATGTCGTCCTCGTACGTACAAAGAGTGTATATGGCCAGAGATTATAAACCATCGTCTCGAAACCCACGCCGTTTGACTGGCGGTCTTGGCGTCGCGTCGGGCCAGGCGTCTTGGCGTCGCCTCCACATCCTCAGGGGATGGGTCCCCGTATTGGCTGTGGCTTTGGCGGTTCTGGCGGCAATGCCTGGTTTGTCATGCAGCGAAACGCCTGCCACCAACGACCCTCTGCAACAGCCACCCGGTGGGCCGCCGGTGAGCCTGGTCGTGGCCAACACCGACCTTGCCGTTGGCGAGAATCGTGTCACATTCGGACTGGTCGACCGCGAATATATGCCTGTGAGGCCGGAGTCCGTCGACATTCGAGCGGTGTATTACGAACCCGGAGCACCCACCGGCCAAGTCAGGTACCGCACAACGGCGGAGTTCGTCGAATGGCCGCCGGCCGGACGACGCGGAACTTTCGTGGCCCGTGTGGAATTCGACCAGGCGGGCACCGCAACCGGAGACTCTTTGGGAATCTGGGAACTCCACGCCACCTTTGACCACCTCCCGGAAGGGCAACTAACCATCGGGTCCGCCGTACCGGTTGCGGCCGACCATAGCGCGCCGGCCCCGGGAGACCCTGCCCCTCCATCCGAAACTCCTACCGCGTTCACCGCAACCGACCTGCGGACGATCAGTAGCAGCCCAGAACCGGACCCTGCTCTATATCAGGTTTCGGTCGCTGAAGCCGTTCGGTCCGGTAAACCCACCGTTATCACCTTTGCCACGCCGGCATTTTGCGTCTCAGCGACCTGTGGTCCCCAGGTCTCTGAGCTTTCCAGTCTCGCCCGCGCGTATGCAGGTCAAGCCAACTTCGTGCACGTGGAGGTATATCGCGATCCGCACCTGATTGACCCAGCGAGCCCGTCCCGAAATTTGGCGCCCGCAGTCGAAGAATGGGGACTGGTTTCGGAGCCATGGACGTTCGTCGTCGGCGCGGACGGCAACATCAACGCAAGGTTTGAGCAATATGTCCCACCGGCCATTTTGGAATCCGCAATATTGTCGGTAGTACAACCTTAAATGACGGGATTATGTTATGGTATCTGAACCAGAAATACAGCCGTCCCAGGTTGTGAATGCGATAGTTCAAAAAGTCCGCAGAGCAGGAGCATAGTTTTGGCCAAGGTCACGGTTACCATCGAAGGCGACATCGACGAAGTCGTCGCAACGTTGCACGGTATGGCGGGTCGATTCTCCCCGGGCGCTCGCTCCACCGAGTCAGCCGAGACGATCTCCGCCAGCGACGACGATGCGGACGGCGAGGGAGGCGACCAGTCCGACGAGGCCGCAAACGATTCCGAAGAGCAGCAACCCGAACCGGTTTGGACCGCGAGTTACGTCCACACTTTCTGGAGGAATTTGTCGGACACTGCCCGCCAGGCGATGATCCGGGTATCACGTTCGCCGAATCACACCCAGAAGCGGGCGCAACTTATGCACACCCTCCAGCTTAGTCAACGGGAACTGTCGGGTTCATTGTCAAGCCAGGGGCACAGTTTGAACCGCCTGAAGCGTCGTCGCGGCGACATCAACCTCCCACGGCCCCTGACGTACGATAAGACCAACGACGCCTACGTCCTTGACGACCATTTCGCCGACGCCTTGACGGAAACCGGGCTGGGTTGATGTTGCCCGAAGGCGCAGTCTCGGGGCACTTGCCGTGCTACCTAGAAGTGTACGCCCCGGGACCCTCCGCCATCCACCGCGATGGTCTGTCCGGTGATGGCCGAAGCCAGATCCGAGCACAGGAACGCCGCAAGATTGGCGATGTCATCAGGCTCAATCATGCGGCCGATCGGGATGCCTGACACTGACTGTTCGAGTTCCTGCTCCGGCGTAATGTTCCTCCGGGCCGCTCTTTCTTCGACCAGTCCCATGTATCGCTCGGTGCGCGTGCTGCCGGGATGTATACAGTTGACCAGGATGCCGTCCCCGGCAACGTCGTCAGACAGCGCCTTCGAGTAATTGGACATCGCCGAGTTGGTGACCCCTGAACCAGGGTTGGTAGGGCTAGAGTTGCGCGCAGCCATCCCACCGATATTGATGATGCGCCCGCCGCCCGCATCAATCATGTGCGGGACGCATTCCCTGGCGCATCGGATGTAACCCATTATTTTGGTGGTAATGTGATTCAGTATCACATCGTCGGGAATCGTGCTGGCACGGTCACTGGTGCTGTTCACCGCGTTGTTGACCAGAATGTCCAGCCTGCCCAATCCCTCCACTGTTTCCCGGACCAGATTGATGATATCGTCCGGCACGGTCGTATCGGCCCGAATGGGAATGACGCGAGACCCAGTGGCATCTGATATTTCCGCCGCGGCGCCTTGCAGATCAGCCTCACCACGCGCGCAGATGGCCACCGCGCAACCGTCCCGCGCCAGGGCGTACGCGATGGACTTGCCGATGCCCTTGCTGCCGCCTGTGACGAGAGCGGCCTTACCTTCCAATCCTGGCAACATGATCCAATCCTTGTTTGAGGTTGGCGATTGTCTTGTCCGACCGTAGATGTGCCATGCCTAGGGCGATGCGGCCGCTATCAACCCGGCGACATCCCGTGCGTCCCAAATTCTTCGGCACGCGGCAACCGTATCATCGAGTTTGTCATCGGGCCAATCGATCTGCGGGAACAGGGGCCGCAATCGAGATTCCTCGGCGTCGAATCCCCACTCCAATTCAGTGCCCTGGTACTCTCCTCGATAGGCCGTGCCGCCAACCATCTCGATGGTGATGCGGGGAGCGAACGCCCTCCGTTCCTTGTGCCCGACGGTTTCCACCTTGTGCATCAACCGAAGGACGGCATCGTGATTCTCCGCGGTCGCCGCCTCTTCGTCG
>JAJDXU010000186.1 GCA_022823105.1 Dehalococcoidia bacterium | reverse complement strand
GCGTTGATGCGGTGCATCTCCAGGGTGTAGCCGCGGGTCTGGGCGGCCTCATCGATCAGGCGCTGGGCGTCTTCGTTGGTGGTTGACATGGCTTGGATCTCCTTCGGTGCTGGGTTGTAGGGGCGACTCCGCCTCAGGCGGATTCGCCCCTACGGCGTGCGTTTCGTTACAAATCGTAGTGGACGCGGGCGGCGGCCTGGCCGGGAACGTCCTGCTGGAAGAGGTCGGGGTGGGTTCCTCGGGCCAGGGCCAGGTGGTAGGTGAACAACTGCAGCGGCACGACGCTGGCAATGGGCGTCAGGTACGACGCGGAAAGCGGCAGGCGGAACACGCGCGCGCCGGCCTCCGCCAGCCCGCCGTCGGGGCGGTTGGTCAGCGCCCATACCGGAGCGCCCAGCGCGTTGGCGGCTTTGGTCAGGTCCAGGGCGCGCCCCCGGTCATCGCCGGGCGTGGCGATCAGGGTCAGCAGGCATTCCGGATCCAGCGAGCAGAACGGCCCGTGCAGCAGTTGCTCAATCTGGAAACCCTCGCAGTCGGCGCGGCTGGTCTCCTTGATCTTGAGCGCCACCTCGTAGGCGTTGGCGGTGTTGGCTCCCCAGCCGGCGGAGATGAACCGCCGCCTGTCCTGGTGCTCGGCGACCACGGTTTTCACCTCGTCCTCACGGGCAAGGATGGCGGCGATGTAGTCGGGCAGGTGGGCCAGGCCATTGTCGGCGTCGGCGAGGGTTCCGCCCATCGCCAGGTTCAGCATGGCCAGCGCGGTGAGCGCGGTGGTGTAGCTGATGGTGAAGGCGGAGGACGTTTCCTGCTCCACCGTGCGGATGCCAACGTCGGCCACCTGGATGCGCGGCCCGGGATCGGTGGACGTGATGGCGACGGTGTAGGCGCCCTTGCTCACCGCAACGTCCAGCGCGTCATAGGAGGAGCGCTTGGTGCCCCGGTGGCTGATGACGATGACGCCGTCATCGGCGGTCACCGACGGGGTCGCCGTGCAGAACTCGAAGGAGTTGTGCGCGAAGGCCTCGGGGCCGTCGGTGAGTATGGACGCGCCGACCAGCGCGGCGTGCCACGACGTGCCGATGCCGACCACGTGGATGCGGCGCTTGCCGGCGAGAGTCGCGCCGACCTCGGCGCACAGTTCGCGCTGGGAGTCGATCACCGAGGCAATGGCGTCGGGCTGGGCAGTGATGGCGTCGTACATCCGGTAGGGGTGCGACGTGCGCGGGGTGGGAGTGGTCATGGGCGTTTGCTCTCGGGGGTCAGTCTGGTTCGGCAGGGGCTTTGGTTCGGCAGGGGCTTTCGATGATAGCAGGTATGCTAACATTGCGCCGTAAAGCGGGTTTTCGGCGGTTCGCAATACTTGGTCTGGGAATAGCGAGGTTATCGGAAGATGACTACACGGATTGCAGTACCTCCGGCAGAGACCGGCCAGGTTCGTCCACGCCGGCGGTTCACCGTGGCGGAGTACTACGCCATGGCAGAGGCTGGCATCCTGACGGAAAAGGATCGCGTGGAACTGTTGGACGGGGAGATAGTTGTAATGGCGCCCATTGGCAACCGGCACGCCTTTTGTGTTGACTGGCTCAACCGATTTTGGATTCTGGCCCTGGCCGAACGTGCCATAGTCAGGATTCAGAATCCGGTGCGATTGAACGAAAGCAGTGAACCCGAACCGGATATCACGTTGTTGGCGTGGAGAGATGATTTCTATGTATCTGGTCACCCCGGCCCTCAGGACGTTCTGCTGCTGATCGAAGTGGCTGACAGCACGGTTGATTTTGACCGCAACCAGAAATTGCGACTGTATGCAAGAGCCGGCATCACGGAAGTCTGGATCGTTAACTTGCAGGACCGTCGAGTGGAGACCTATGCAGAACCGGAGGGGGACCAATACGGCAGCATCCGGCACTATGGTCCGGGCGAGAGTGTCGCCCCGCTGAGTTTCCCCGACATCGCACTGGAGGTCGAGCGGATAGTTCCCGCCTGAGGGCAGCCCGTTGCCCCTGTGTTATGATTCCGCCGTCGGCGGCCGGTCGGTTCATCCGATGCCGCCGGCGCCCTTTTATTGACAAGAATCCGGGAACACTATCACCGAACACAGGAGGCCCGAATATGCCATTCGGAGGCAATGACTGGCACGCGCTCCGGCAGGAAGACGCGCTGGAGCCCGAGATCCCCATCTGCGACCCACACCACCACTTCTGGGACTACCGCACCGAGCGCATACCGTACCAGCGGTACCTGCTGCACGAACTGGCCGCCGACATGAACAGCGGCCACAACGTCACGTCCACGGTGTTCGTGGAAGCGCGGTCCATGTACCGCACCACTGGACCGGAGGAAATGCGGCCGGTGGGTGAGGTGGAGTTCGTGCAGGGCCTCGCGGCGGCGTCGGCCAGCGGGCTGTACGGCTCGGGCCGCGCGGCGGCGTCCATCGTGGGGCACGCCAACCTGAACTTGGGCGACGGTGTCAAGCCGGTGCTGGAGGCGTTGCAGGCGGCGAGTCCCAACCGCTTCCGCGGCATCCGCCACTCGGTCACGTGGGACCCGCATCCGGAGGTGGAGAACACGGCGGCCCACAATATGCCCAACCAGATGTCCAGCGACAACTTCCGCGCCGGCGCCCGCGTCCTAGCGAGCATGGGGCTGACGCTGGAGGGCTGGATGTACTTCCCGCAGATGTTTGAGCTGGCCGAGTTCGCCAGGGCCGTGCCCGACCTGACCATCATCCTGAACCACATCGGCGGCCTGCTGCGCGTCGGTCCCTACTCCAACAGTGAAGAGACGCTGGCAACCTGGCGGCAGGGCATCGCGGCGGCGGCGGAGTGTCCCAACGTGGTGATCAAGCTGGGAGGGATCGGGATGCCGCGCACGGGCTTCGACTGGCACCTGCGGGACGTGCCGGCGAGTTCCGAGGAACTGGCCAACGACATGGCTCCGCTGGTCCACTACTGCATCGAGCAGTTCGGACCCGACCGGTGCATGTTCGAGAGCAACTTCCCGGTGGACAAGGTGTCCTACTCGTACAACGTGATGTACAACGCCTTCAAGCGGCTGTCCGCGGGCTACTCGGCCAGCGAGCGCGCTGCGATGTTCCATGACACGGCGGTGCGGGTGTACTCGGTGGACGAGAGCTAGGCGGAGTGTCGTCGTGACCACCAAGGAGATGAGCGCCCAGGAGCACGCGCAAACCGCGCGGGACTTCCTGGTCGCCTCGGATCAGGAGTTTGCGGCCGGCGATCACCTGCAGGGCTCGGAAAAGCTTTACGGCGCGGCAACGCAGGCGATAATCGCCATCTGTCAGCAGCGGGGTTGGCGCTACAAGAGCCACCGGGCCATGCAGCAGGCGGTGACCGCGCTGGAGCGAGAATACGATGATCCTTTCATCGCTACCGGATTCGCATCGGCTAACCGGTTCCACGAAAACTTCTTCCACGACAACTTGGAAGATTACGACGTTGAGGCGAACCGTCCGTCAGTCCACCGCTTCGTCAACCGTGTGCTGGCGCTCCTGGACCGCTGATAAGGGTGACAAACATGGCTGCTCCCATCAATGACTGGCTGGCCAGGACCGTTGAACCGGCGTTGGAGCCGGACCTGCCCATCTGCGATCCTCACCATCACCTGTGGGACGGCCGCGCCGACCGGGTGGAGCCGCGCTACTTCCTGGACGAGCTGGAGGCAGACACCGGCAGCGGGCACAACATCGTGTCCACCGTGTTCATCGAGGCGCGGGCGATGTACCGCGCCGATCCGCCCACGGAGCTGCGGCCGGTGGGCGAGGTGGAGTTCGTGCAGGGCATCGCGGCGCAGTCGGCCAGCGGCATGTACAGCATGACCAAGGCGGCCCACGGCATCGTGGGGCACGCCAACCTGCACCTGGGAACCGATGTCCGGCGCGTGCTGGAGGCGCTGCAGGCGGCGAGCCCCAACCGCTTCAAGGGCATCCGCCACGGCGTGAGCTGGGACCCACACCCGGAGATTCCCATCGTCGGCGCGTACCCGATGCCCGACCAGCTATTGAGCGACGACTACCGGGCCGGCGCGCGGGTGCTGGCCGAGATGGGCCTGTCGCTGGACGTGTCGCTGCTGCACCCGCAACTGCCGCAGTTGGTGGACTTCGCCAACGCGGTGCCCGACCTGACCATCGTGCTGAACCACGTGGCGGGCTGATGCGCACCGGGCCGTATGCGTCCAACCCCGACGAGGTGATGGGGAACTGGCGGAGCGGCATCGCGGCGGCGGCGGGGTGTCCCAACGTGGTGATCAAGCTGGGCGGCGTCGGAATGCCCCGGTTGGGTTACGATTTTCACGAGCGGGAGACGCCGGTGGGCTCCGAGGAGCTGGCGGCGGCGATCGATCCGGTGATGCGGCACTGCATCGAGCAGTTCGGGCCCAGCCGCTGCATGTTCGAGAGCAACTTCCCGGTGGACAAGGAGTCATTCTCGTACTGCGTGATGTGGAACGCGTTCAAGCGGATGTCGGCGGATTTCTCGGCGGACGAGCGCGCCGACATGTTCCACGGGTGCGCGGCGCGGGCGTATCGAGTGGGGTAGGGAACGGGTAATTTGCATGGATGCACAGGATAGACAGGATTATTGATTTGCCGGGGGCGGATGATGGTTCGCCCCCAAAGTACGTAATGTTTTTGCGACCAGTGGAGGGTCAGGTTGGCCTGATCAGGAGGTTGGGTTTGGCGATGGATCCGCAGCGTTTCCCGCCGGAGTTCTTCCAGCGGGACGACGAGAGCAACGACGCCGAGTTTTACACGATGCCCCGGCTGGTGGTGCACATCGACGATGGGGCGATCACGGCCGTGGGCCGGCTGTTCCAGCAATTGATACCCGAGAACGCCGAGGTGCTGGACCTGATGAGCAGTTGGCGGACGCACTGGCCGGAGGCGCATCCACGGCAGCGCATCGTGGGCCTGGGGATGAACGCCACCGAGATGGCGGACAACCCGCAGCTGAACGAGTACCTGCTGAAGGATATCAACGTGGATCCTGGGCTGCCGTTTGAGGACGAGTCGTTCGACGCGGTGGTGATCACGGTGTCGGTTCAATATCTGACGCAGCCGGTGAACGTGTTCGCGGAGGTGTCGCGGATCCTGCGGCCGGGCGGCGTGTTCATCGTGACGTTCTCGAACCGGTGCTTCCCGACCAAGGCGGTGCGGGTGTGGCGTTCGACGAATGACGAGGACCACATCGAGCTGGTGGGGCAATACATGCTCCACGCCGGCGGTTTCAACGGGGTGCGCGGCGGGCTGGCGAATCCGGATATGGCGCCGCCGGGGGACCCGCTGTTCGCGGTGTACGCCTACAAGGAAACGGACGGCGGGGAAGGCGAGGGGCAGTGATACACTGTTGCCAACAATTCGCGGGAGAATCGCGATGACCACGGCGAACCCAAAACTAATGACCGCTGACGACCTGCTGCGCCTGTACGGCAAGGGTGTGAGGGGCGAGTTGATACGCGGGGTGCTGCACGAAACGATGGCGTCGGGATTGCGACACGGGAAAATAGCAATGCTACTGGGCGCCAAGTTCGTCGTGCATGTTGCGCCGACGGGACTGGGCCATGTTTTCGGATCCGATAGCGGCGTGTTGCTGGAGACCAACCCGGACACGGTGCGGGAGCCGGATATAGCTTATGTATCTGCGGAACGGCTGCCGCTGGATGCCGACATCGACGGTTACTGTCCGGTGGCGCCGGACCTTGTTGTGGAGATCAAATCTCCCAGCGACTCCGAGCGGCAAGTTGATGACAAGGCCACCATGTGGCTGGACTTTGGGGTGCGGATGGCCCTGGTGATCAATCCCGAGGCCCGGACAATAAGGGTGCGGCAACCGGGCCTGCCGACGGTCATCCTCACCATGGACGATACGCTGGACGGCGGCGACGTGCTGCCGGGGTTCAGCTGC
>JAJDXU010000122.1 GCA_022823105.1 Dehalococcoidia bacterium | reverse complement strand
CCAGTTCCGGCCCTTCGCTGTTGACGATGACGTCCCGTGCGAACCGCTCGCTGTCCAGGTTGAGCGTGATGAGGTCGTTAACACTCTTCACCTCGCCGGCGGCCAACTTGTCGCGCATTTCCTCGTAGCGTTTGCGTCGGGCGATCAGCTCGCGCCAGGTCTCGGTGGGCAGCGCGAACTCTTCTGGCGCTGCCTGATTCCAGCCACCGCGCCGGGTGGTGTCGTTCAGCCCGCAGGCTATGTCATCCGGCAGTTCCAGGGGTTCATCCAGCCCCGCGACGCTCTCGGGTGAGTAATCCCAGGCGAGGCCATGGCCGACGGACGGGTAGATGTAGTTGTCGGGGTCATCCCGGAGTAGCCGCCACACGCCGCCGTCGGGGCCGAAAGCAATGGGGCATTCCTTTTGCGCCATTTCCAGCAGGCGTGGGATCACCGTGTTGCGGGCTATGTAGCCGGTGATGTCCTCCTTGGTGTAGTAGGCGCCCATCTGCTTCTGGTTGACGTACTTCTCAAAGATGTATCCCAGTACGTCGGGATTGATTTCGTTGTCAGCGCCGGTGGGCCGGTCGTCCAGGTGCCACTGGTACTGGTCGAAGAACCCGAAAATCTGCTCAAAGGCGGCGTCCGGGATGTTGATGTCGGGGTTGTCCCGCTCCAGCGCGTGCGGATCGAAGATTCCGCCGTTGAGGTAGGGCACCTTGCCCAGCAGTGCGACCAGTTCAGTTGATCGTTCTCCTTCCGGCTTGCCAAGTCCTTCGTGGAACAGGCGTAGCAGGAACTGGCGGTAGAACCGCTGGAAGCGGTCGGTGCCGTCCTGTTCTTGGACTTGCTTCAGTCGGTTGCGGAGGTAGTGTTCGTCGCCGTCCAGGAAGCCCTGCTTCTGGATGAAATAAACGAACATCATCCGGTTCAGCATCAGCGAGGCGTACCAGTCCCGGTCGCCCTGTGCGGTGAATCCGTCGATGAACTTCTGGAAGGTGGTCAACTCCGTACGGAAGCGGTCGTAGAAGCGCTTGGTTACGCGCTCAACGTCCAGCGATTGCTCGAACCTCTCGGTCACGTCGGTGATGCCGAGGCTGGCTTCTTCCTCCAGGGTGAACTCGATGCCGCGCAAGCGTTGCAGCAGTGCCGCTCCTGTTTGTCCTTGGTCGTAACGCAGTTCCCGCAAGGCGGGAGGCTTACCGGATTCACGCTTGACCCACTGCCATACCTGGCGGCTTTCGTCGGCGTCCACGAAGATGATCAGGTGCTCGTAGTTGGTTTCAGCGACCTGCCTCTCGATCTGGCGTCGGGTACTCTGGGGCGGAACGGCGCCGTCCGCGTTCGGGCTACAGCGGTAGACGGCGAAGCCTGCCTTTTCGGCAACGGGCTGCAGGTCGTAGGTCTCGCCGCCGGCTGCGACGGCGGTGGGCGCGCCTTGATGATGGTTCCAGCCCAGTCCTTCAACCAGCAGACCGGTGAGGTCAAAGTCTTGCAGGTAAGGGCGGAGGGTTCGAATGTCAGCAGCCATCCCGTGGTTCCTCGTTTTCGTGGTCAAAAAGGCCCATTGAGCAGATGATGCGCGGTTCTTGGATTTCGGTGTCGTCTCGTTCCATTATGCACAGGCGGTCCTCGTCCCGCATCTGGATAACCAAGTCGGCAAGGCCGGGGTCGTCAATGCCGCTGCGCATTTGGCGGTTCAGGGTGTCCACGGCGGCCTGGCGCAACGGGTAACGGTAAATATCGTTGATAGCCTGGCGCAGGTCTTCACTGTCGAACAGCTGGCCTTTGATGCCTTCGGCATATTCCTTGAGGCGGTTGTAAGCGCGGTAGCGTGCGCTGCTGGGCCTGCCCAGTTGTCCGCCGATGTTACGGGCCCGTTGCGCGATGTGCTTGGCGCCGGCGGCCACCAGTCCGTGGTGCTCTTCGTGCCTCGGATGTGCCAGTGTGTCGGATAGGCAATACGCCGCATTCAGGATTTCGATGGGCGACTCGGTGATGCTCAGCCCATCGCGTCCCACGTAGGCCAGCGCGTCGTTGTCGTCTGCGGTCCGCAGATAGACGAGGGTACCTTCCGGCTGCCGCGTGTCTCCGTAATGCTGGCGAGAGGAAAACACCACATCGGGGAGTGCGGTAACAGCCCGTTCCAGTCTCCTGTTGGCGGCGGTGGCGTTTTTCCAAATCTGGTAGGCGTGGGAAGTTAAATCGACTTCGCCGTCGGCTTCCCCGTCCAAGATGCCGGCCTGCTCGTTGTAGAGGTTGATGATGGGCTGGTCGTCCGGGTCGTCCTCGAAAAACGCCTCGTCGGTGCCGACGACCTCAGCGTTCTCCCGCAGCCGGTGGCGTACCCTGCCGCGCAGATTGATGATGCGTTCCACGCCGTCGGACGGCATGAAGGAGTGGCAGAGAATTTCCTCAGCGGTCTGCCCGATACGGTCCACGCGCCCGGCCCGCTGGATCAGCCTGATGATGGCCCAGGGCAAGTCGTAGTTGACCACGACGGCGCAGTCTTGCAGGTTTTGGCCCTCGCTGAGCACGTCGGTTGCGACGAGCACACGCAATTCTTGGTCTGGCGTGATGCTGCTCCGTTTGTCGTTGCTCACCGGGCTGAAACGCCACGCTATCACTGTTGGGTCGGGAGAGTCGCCGGTGACGCCTTCCAACGCGCTCACGCCTCGCCCTTTCAGCTCACTTTCCAGATACCGCACGGTATCGGCGAATTGGGAAAACACGATGATTTTCTGGTTGGGGTAAGTCTCATTGATGAGCTCTTGCAGGGCATCCAGCTTGGCGTCTTGGGACGGATCCCACGTTCCGTTGTTCTGCAACAGGGCAACCAGTGCGTCGGCGTCGCCTTGTAGTTCCCTTTCTAATTCGGGGCGGAACAGGTCGTGACGCATCCAGGTGAACCGGCGCTGGTAACGGGTGGCGTACTCATCGTAGATGCGCGCGGCGCGTTGCTCGAATGACTCCGCCGTCCAGTGGCGGGACGCGCCGTCGGCATTGAGAGCGCCGTTGTCCGTGTCTTGGTCTTGGTCCACATCATCGTCAGGGTCGGCGAATGCGCCTTGCGCTATGTCAACATCCTCGTCGGTGAAGCGGGAGTCCAGCATTTCGGCGTCTTGGGTGCCCACTGGCAACGGCAGCCCGTTGCGCAGCGCGTGCAGGAAGATGTAGTTGCGGAGCGCGTGCCGTTCCACAGACTGGACGAAAGCGGCGCCGCTGCTTTCCAGCCTTTTGAAAAGGTTGGTACGACAGAACCCCATCAGCCGCTTGCCGGCCCGCGCCAGGTTCTGGATTTGGCGGTCTTCCGTGGCTGATGGCGGCGTCGCCGGATTGTCCAGCACATAGTTGCCGAGACCATAGCGCGGCAAAGTCAGTTCTTCGATCACGTCCACGGTCGCCGGTGCGTACATCCGGGCGTACTGGTCGTCGGGGTCGGCGTCGTTGACGGCGAAACCGACAGTCTGTGGAACCCGTGTCGGGAAGTACGAGCGACCGCCGTCCTCAAAGGTGATGAACTTACGGCCTGTATCGGGATCGGTTTCGGCGTAATGGTCTTGGACAAAGCTGCGGGTGCGGCGCACCATGTACAGGCGCATCAGGTCACGCCAGTCGTCGGCGTACTCGCTCAACTCGAACGCGGCCAGGCTGCGCGGGTTGGCTTGGTGCTGACGCCGGAATTCCATTTCGCCCATGTTGCGCAGCTTCTGCTCCGGGCGGATTCCCAGGTCCTGCTCCTCGCTGATGAACAGTCGCAGTTGGTTCGACAGGTCGTGGTAGGTCTTGTTGTACGGCGTGGCCGACAGCAGGATGCACCGGCTCTCATTCTCGCTGATGTACTCGCGGATGGCGCGGTAGCGCTTGCCCTCTCGGTTGCGCAGGTTGTGGCTCTCGTCAATGATGACCTGGTGGTAGCGACGCAGATTGGGTAGTTCGCCGAGCACCCGGCTGATGGACATGACGCGTGCGCGCAGTCCGTATTCGTCGCGGTACTCTTCCCACATCCTGACCAGGTTCTTGGGGCAGATGATGAGGGTCTGGGTACCCAGATCGTCTTCAAAGATACGCGCCACCGCAGTAGCGATCAGGGTCTTGCCCAGTCCGACTACATCGCCGACCAGTACGCCGTTGCGTCGGTTCAGGTGGTGCGCGGCGATCTTGACGGCGGCGGTTTGGAACTCAAACAGGCGGTTGCCGAAGACGCTGGGGACTTTGAACTCCTCGATGCCGGCCCGTGCTTCGTTGGATAGATGGTACGCCATTTTGAGATAGACGTGGTACGGCGGCACCAGGTCGTCGCGCGCCCAGCTTTCTTCGATGATTTCCAGCAGTTCGTCAGTAATGTCAACGCACAGTCGGTCTTTCCAGCGGTCCTCGAACCACTGCTGCAGTTTGTCGGTGGCATCGTGGTCCAGAACGTCAACGTTCAGTTCGCCCTGCTGGGACAGGCCAGCGAGGGTCAGATTGCTGCTGCCCAAGTAGCCCGTGATGGGGTTGTTGGGATCGTTCCGGAACAACAGGTAGAGCTTGGCGTGCAGAGGGTGACGCAGAAACAGCTTGACAATGACTCGCTTAGCCTTTAGTTGGCTGGCCAGGCGGTGTAGCGCCGTTTCGTCAGCGTTGGTAGGAAGTCCAAAGGTCAACTGCTGGCGCAACTGCTCGGCCAGCTGTACCCGCAGGCGGTGCGCGGTGGCGTTGTCCACGCTTGGCGGGCCGTCGCGCATCGCCAACGCCTCCCTGAGTTCGTCGTTCGGAAGGCGCTGCATTCCGATCAGAATGCGGCACGGACCGTCTTCCGGGTCCCAGTTGTCCACGTAAGGCGCGAGGTCTCCCCAACCCCGCAGGTTGAAGTAGCCAACGCAGAAATCCGCCCTGTCTGAGATGGACAGGGATTCTTGCAACGCTGGTGCCAGCTTGGTGTTGGGGCTGAGATTGTCAAAGATTCTTGGCACTAATGCCTCCAGCCATATCGACGAGGTTTCGCGGTTCATGCTCCAGATGTAGCGCGAGCGTAAGTCATGCGGACGTACGGGTGCTGTCCTTGGGTTTGTCAGGAATGGCTTTTGCACTTGGGCAGATCTTGATCTGCCGAGTAGCCGTTTGTCACGACATCTCGTGTTGTCCGCCCGGTTGGGGCCGTTGCCTCTGATTTATCAGTCGGGGAACATCGGCAACGGCCCCGCATATGGTAACTGCAATTTGGCTTCCGTTCTCAGGTTAGCCTGTAAGTGCGGGGCTGGTCAACGATGTTTGCCATGGTGAACCAGTGTCGTGCAAAGGACTCTTAGCCATCCCATCTGTTTCGCCGATTGTACTGGCGTTCAGGATGTGTTCCCATTTGCGCGGCCACAGAGCAGGCAGTCCCGCTCGCGCGGTACTCGTTGACGGAAATGCGGTGATGTCCCTGGCTTGGTTGGCTATTGGTTCGCATGGAATCTGTGTTCAATAGGGTGCCGGTTCCCGCTCTGGAACCGCCATACGGTCATTCCGCGTCGGGGATGGGAGTTCGCCGGTGCAATGAAAATGCGGTCACGACGGGGCCGTCTTCACGTGGGCCGGTACCTCAGGGTCTGCATTCCAGGTATTCGGGCAATGTCGGACGATGGACTGCTTCTTACCAGTTTACTCGCGAGGTCTGCGTCGAGGCGCATCGGACGGAGCCGATTGCGGTCGTTCCCAGAAACCCGCGCCGGAGCGGCGGAGATGCCCTTTGTTTCTTGGTGGTGAAATTTCCACCGGCGGCGTTGGCGGCCGCCCGAGGCCGCGAGGCGCGGGAATTCGGGGTGCTGTGTAGCCTACGGCGCGGTGGGCAGGTACTGGGTAGCTCCCGTTGCTACTTCTGCATGTGGAATGTGCAGTAGTCCTCGTCTCCGAGGGCATCCGACGGTCACTGTTCGCCTTGGTCGTCCTTGCAACGACGATGTGCGCGCGCCGGTGCGGTGGGGCAAGGTCGCGGAACGGGCTCCCGGGAAGGTTTGTCGTTCGATGGATTGCTGTCGTTATCATTCCGAAGATCGAGGTGTGCGGGAAGGTTGCGGCGCCTTCGGCCCGTTGCCGATGACATGGTGAACTCGGCGAGTAGCAGGGGAAACGTCATGACTTTGGATAATTTCGTCGGCGTGATTGCAACGGTGCAGCAACGCATCAGGGAGCATGGGGCGTTGCTGCGGTCCAGTGAAACACGTACGCGCATGGCGCTCATTGATCCGCTGTTGACGGCATTGGGGTGGGATGTCGCAGACCCAGTGCTCGTAACGCCTGAATACAATGTGAACGGGAAATTCGCCGACTACGCATTGCTGGAAGGCGGCACGGTGTGCGTGTTCCTGGAAGCCAAGAAGCTCGACGAGCCTTTGTCTAAACACCGGTCACAAATCGTGTCGTATGCCAGTGAACTGGGCATTCAGTTTCCGGCTTTGACGAATGGCAATGACTGGGAAGTTTACGACAATTCCAAACTGGTCCCGATTGAAGAGCGTCGCGTCCTGAACCTGTCAATCTTGGATACGCCAGCCCATCGGTGTGCCCTGCAATTGCTCCTGCTGTGGAGACCGAACATCTCCTCTGGGATTCCTGTCGCGGCGGGAGAGCCGTTGGTTTCGCCACATTCCACATCCGTAACCCAGACGCCGCAGCAGGAGACCACCTCGTTCCCTGCTCATCCGCCGGTCGGTGAACCCGAGGCTGGGTGGTGTCGTCTGTCCTCGTTCGTCGGGAACATTGATGACTCTGTGCCCGTTGCCATCAGGTTTCCGCATGGGGAAACGAGAGATATTCAATCATGGGGTTACATCGTACGGCACACGGTGTCTTGGCTATTTGCCCATGCTTTGCTGCCAGAGAAAAATGTGCCTGTGTCGTCCAACGACAAACGTTTCATCGTCAACACAGAGCCTGTCCATCCAACCGGACGGCCTTTCCAACAACGCGCGGCAGTCGCGGGAACGCCATACGTCATTGATTCCCACGTCGGCCGTAAGGCTGTGGTAGGCAACGCCCAGAAGCTGTTGCTCCACTGCGGTGTCAGCCCCGACGACGTTTGGTTGCAAGTGGCACCGTAGCCGAATTCCCTGCGGCACCTGATCTGACGGCGGCGAAATTCCTGCACGGGGGCCACGGAGAGGCCCTCGGATGCTCTGGTGGTAATTCATCCACCGGCGGCTTTGGAGGCTCCCCGGAGCGCCGTGGCGCGGGAATTCGCGGCATTCTAGTGCCACAGCGAAAGCGGCCGTCCCGACTCACGGGACGGCCGCTCCGGCCACCGTCGGTTGCCTGCGGTCAGCTTGGATCGAAGATCACGAATTCCGGCAGATGGCTGGTGAGCTCGGTCAGGTGCTGGGGGTCGATGGCCGGTTCCGGCCCTGGCTGGGTGTAACCCAGTCGCTCGGAGATCATTAGGACGGCGGGCTCTGGCGCGCGGACGGCTTCAGGATGGGAATTGCATCGAATCTCAGCCAAAGTGGGGCCTTCCAGCGTTCAGGTGGGTTTGAAGAATCCGCGCCGCTGCCCCGCCTCGCCCCTTGGTGATGTCCACTTTCGCCAGTGCTAACGGGGACGGCGATACGAGGCGTCCGGGATCGTAAATCCACCATTCGCTGCCATTGGTTAGGACGCCCAACCCCTTCGTCATTTTGGCGGCTTCAACATACCAGGCCAGTTGTTCAACGTGGCCATCAAGCGGAACCTGCAACGCCTTGGCTTCAATCAGTACGGACGGGCAGGCTTCTCCCTTGACGTGGGCGTGAATATCGTACTCTGCAAACAGCGCATAATCCACCCATCCGTGTTCCCCCTGTTCATTCTGTAAGTAAAGCTCAATGAAGCACTCTTTCGGGTCAGCGGTGTTCCATCCCAAG
>JAJDXU010000159.1 GCA_022823105.1 Dehalococcoidia bacterium | reverse complement strand
CTCGTCATCGGCGCTGCGATTTACAACTGAAGAGCAGCATTGACGATGTAAAGACGTTCACCGTATTCGTTCGCCAAAACATTGTGTTCATCGAGAATTTTTCAATCGGGCTACGCTACCAAACCGGGGACCCTATCCTCGGGTCCATTACACTGGTCAGATACAATGGGCCTCACGGAGAATCGAGCCGAGACCCGGACGGGCACTACGCCCGCTCACACATTCACTGCATCACCGCGGCTGAAATTGCATCCGGCAATAGCCAACCCCAAGAAAGGCATCGGACGATTACCGACCGCTACAGCACTTTCGAAGAAGGATTGAGAGTATTCTTCTCTGATCTTGCAGTCGTCAACTACGCCGACTACTTTCCTGAGCTGCAACAAGGGAGGCTTTTCGATGGACGTCAATAACGTTCTACATACCCTTGGCGGGAGGTTTGCGACGGGTCTCGATTTCTATGAACGTCGTTCCGGGAATTATCAGTTGATTCTTCCTATCCATCACGAGGACGGGGATATGGTGGACATTTATGTTCAGGATAGCCCGATGGGTGATGGCTTCATTCGTGTTTGTGATTTCGGCATGACGTTGATGAGACTTTCTTATGCGTACGAAATAAACACGGGCACGAGGCAAAGAATCTTCGATAGCATTTTGGACAACAACGGCGTCGCAAACGACGAAGGAAACCTATTCCTCGATTCGCCGGTCGAATCCCTGTACGAAAGCATATTGCAGTTCGCCGGATGTGCGCAGAAAGTTTGCAACATGCGTTACTGGGGTCGAGAAATCATCCGCAGCGCCTTCTATGACGACCTGAAACAATGCGTCATGGACAATCTCTCACGGTTTGAGCCGGAGCCGGAACAGTACCCTATCCCGGACTATCCTGTGGGCGTGGACTGGAGTCTGAGGCACAACAATCGAAATTTCTACGTGTTTGGTATCAGAGGAAACGATAAAGCGAAAAACGTCGCCATCTCGTTGCTCGAATTCCAGAAAGCAAGCTTGCCATTCATCAGCCTCATCGTTCATGAGGACATGGAGGAGTTGGGACGCAGGGAGCGGTTGTACATAACCAGAAACGCTGACACGCAATATCCGGTCCTGAACGACTTTCGCGAAAAAGCCGAATCCGACATTGAAAGGTTCGCGGCAGTACTCGCTTGACGCCGACACCCGCTTGACGGAGCACCATCGCCGCGCACCTGTCGTTGCTGGAGGAGCACGGGCCGCACCTGCTGACGCTGTACCGGGAGCTTACGCTGGCGTCCATACCGCTGGCGCGGGCGAAGGGCGTTGGAGAGGAGGAGTTGGAGCGATTGAGGGGGACAGCCCAAGGGCCGGGCTGATACAATCCCGTCATCATGGCGACCACCATCAGAGAACTGGCCCGGATGAAGCGGGACGGGGAGAAGATCCCCATGGTCACCGCCTACGACTACACGGCCGCCCGCATCGCCGACGCCGCCGGCATCCCGATACTGCTGGTGGGCGACAGCCTGGGGATGGTGGTGCTGGGCTACGATTCCACCATCCCCGTCACCATGGACGACATGGTGCGCCACACCCGCATGGTGAGCCGGGGCGCGTCCAACGCCCTGATCGTGGCCGACCTGCCCTTCATGGCGTACCAGGTTGATGCCAACGAGGCGATGCGCAATGCCGGCCGCCTGATGCAGGAGGGGGGCGCGCACACGGTCAAGATGGAGGGCGGCGTCGCCATCGCCGACACCGTCCGGCGCATCGTGGACGCCGGGGCGCCCGTCATGGGGCACCTGGGCCTGACGCCGCAGTCGGTGAACGCGCTGGGCGGCTACCGCGTGCAGGGGCGCACCCGCGAGACGGCCAGACGCCTGCTGGATGACGCGGTGGCCCTGCAGGACGCCGGAGCCTACTCGGTGGTGCTGGAATGCGTGCCGAGCCAGTTGGCCAAGGTGATCACCGAGCGGCTCACCATACCCACCATAGGGATCGGCGCCGGCCCCGACTGCGACGGGCAGGTGCAGGTGTTTCACGACATGCTGGGCCTGTTCGCCGATTTTGTGCCCAAGCACGCCCGCCGCTACGCGACGCTGTCTGACGACATAGCCGTCGCGTTCCGGCAGTACGCTGACGATGTTCGCGCGGGCGCGTTTCCGGACGAGTCCGAAAGCTTCACGATGAACGAGGCGCTGCTGTCCGATCTATTGGATGGCTAGCGCAGATTCTCGAAATGACCAAACTCAGGACGGCAGGGCCAACGTTTTCGATGTCCTGATTCGTCGCAATGGTTGGTTCCTGCTAACGTTCTACTCCTGCTGGTCAGCGTTGTCGGGACTATTGAGCTATGCCCGCATAGCGACTGCGGACAACCCGCCGCTGGCCTGGCCTGATATTGTTATAATCGTCATTGTCGCCGCCGCTGTAACCGTCGGTGTCGCATTCCCGCTGGCTTTCGGAATCGTGGAGGGAATACCAATGGTACTGGCAAAATTGTACAAGGATAGTGTTCGAGAGGAGGCCCGCAAAGAAAGAGATCAAGCTTGGGAAGCCTGGCTCGAACGTCGGGAAGCTGCTGAGCGCGACGGACGTCCCTTCACGGAACCGCCGCCCTCACGAAATGGAAACCATCGCGACAACGGTAATTGAACCGGAAAAGGAACCACAAAAACATGCCCCGACTCGAAGGAAAGACCGCCATCGTCACCGGTGCCAGCCGCGGCATCGGCGCTGAGATCAGCCGCCTGTTTGCCGCCGAGGGCGCGCGCGTCATCTGCGCCGCGCGCACCGTCAACGAGGGAGACCATCCGCTGGAAGGCTCCCTGGCGAAGACCATCGCCGACATCAAGGAAGCGGGCGGCGAGGCAACGCCGGTGGCCGCGAACATATCGCTGCCCGAGGACTGTGAGATGCTGGTGTCGGAAGCCCGACGCATCTACGGTCCGGTGGACGTGCTGGTGAACAACGCCGCGCTCACGTACTACCTGCCCATCAAGGACTTCCCCATCAACCGGTGGATGCGCTCGTGGGCGGTGAACTTCCACGCTCCGTTCATCCTCAGTCAGTTGGCGCTCACCGACATGATCGAGCGCAGGTCGGGCAGCATCGTCAACATCTCGTCGGGTTCCGCCGTCGGGCCGGGTCGCGGGCCGTACACCACGCCGGCCAACAACGGCACGTGCTACGGCGCCGAAAAAGCGGCATTGGAGCGGTTCTCGCAAGGGCTGGCGCAGGAGGTTTACGAGTACGGGATATCGGTGACCGCCGTGGCTCCCTCGCTGGTGGTGCCGACGCCCGGGACGGTGTTCCATCACCTGGTGGAGGGGATGGACGACCCACGCGGCGAACCGCCCGAACTGCTGGCCCGGGCGACGCTGCTCCTGGCGTCCGAACCGGTGGACAAGGTCACCGGCCGCGTGTGCTACAGCCAGCAGATACTGCTGGAATTCGGCTGGATCAGCGAGGGTCGCGGCTGGGGCGTGGACGACACGCGCGGCCCGGGCAGCGGCTACAGCCAAATGTGATGCTCAGCGTGATAAGATTGCTCCATTCCCTTTCCGGGGAACATCTGGATAGTATGTTGCGATCTCTTGTCATCGTGGTCGTTTTTTCCGTCGCCGTATCCGCTGTGCTGGCCTGCGGACAGGCTTCAACCCAGCCACCGGACGTTGGCGGGCGAGCCGTCGCGGCGCTGGTTGGGCCGGAGGGTTCGAGCATGGGCGTAGTAACGCTGACGCAAACCCATTACGGAGTGTTGATTTCGGCGGAAGTGAACGGGTTGGCCTCCGGCGGCCACGGCTTCCACATCCACACCGTGGGAACTTGCTCGCCCGATTTTGCCGCCGCCGGCGACCACTTCAATCCGGGCGACGTTGGCCATGGCTACAATAACCCCGCCGGCGTACACGCCGGAGACTTGCCGAACATCTACGCCGGCGCCGACGGCGCAGCGCGCGCCGATTACTTCACCGCCGCGGTTACCCTCGACGCAGACGCGGACCATTCCCTCTTTGACGCCGATGGTTCAGCCATTATCATCCACGAGAATCCGGATACCTATGGCGAAGACGCCGGCGCCGGGGGGCGTGTGGCTTGCGGCGTCATTGCCAGACACTAGTCCCGATTTCGCCGACAGCCCAAGGCAACCCCTCCAAACTATCAGGAGAGTTTCACCATGGAGTTCCAGTTCAGTACCGAGGACGCCACTTTCCAGAGCGACCTGCGACAGTTCATCTCCGACGAATACGTCCCCGAATGGGAACTGGGCGAACGCGGCGAGGGTGATGAAAACTGGCTTCGCACGCTGGACATGCGGCGCAAGCTGGCCGACCGCGGGTGGCTCACCATGCACTGGCCGGAGGAATACGGCGGACAGAAGGCATCGCCGGTGCGCACCGCAATCTTCAACGAGGCCATGACCTACCACCGCGCGCCGGGTCGGGACAACTTCGGCGTCCGCATGATGGGCGCGACGCTGATGATCCACGGGACCGACGAGCAGAAGGCCGAGCACCTGCCGCCCGTGGCCAAGGGCGAGGTGCAGTGGTGCCAGGGCTACAGCGAACCCGAGTCCGGGTCTGACCTGGCGTCCCTCAGCACCCGCGCCATCAGGGACGGCGACGAGTTCGTGATCAACGGTAGCAAGATCTGGACCTCCATGGGACACCGGGGCGACTGGATCATGCTGCTGACGCGCACCGACACCGACGCGCCCAAGCACCGGGGCATCAGCTTTTTCCTGGTGGACATGAAGACGCCTGGCATCGAGGTGCGGCCCATCATCAACATGGGCAACCGGCACGAGTTCAACCAGATCATCTTCGACAATGTCCGCGTTCCCGCCCGCAACATCGTCGGTGAGGAGAACCGCGGCTGGTACGTGGCCGTGACCCTGCTGGACTTCGAGCGTTCCGGCATCGACTACTCGGCGGCGGCGCGACGGCACCTGGACGACACCCGCCAGTGGGCTGATGGAATCTCGCGCAACGGCAAGCCCCTGAGCCAGGAGCCCTGGGTGCGCAACGTGCTGGCCGACCGCTACATCGAGTGCGAGGTGGCCCGGCTGATCGCCTACAACGTGGCGTGGATGCAGGGCGAGGGCCTGGTTCCCAACAAGGAAGCATCCATGTCCAAGGTGTTCGGCAGCGAGACCGTCCAGCGCACCACCGCGTCGTGCCTGGAGGTAATGGGCATGTACGGCGGCCTGCGCGACGACAAGTGGACGCCCATGGAAGCCGACATGCAGGAACACTGGCTGTGTGCGTTCTCCCACACCATCGCAGCGGGCACCAGCGAGGTGCAGCGCAACATCATCGCCAGCCGGGGGTTGGGCCTGCCGCGGGGGTAGGACAAAGGTGAGCCAATGGCCACGATAAAAAATCCCAAAGTTAAACGCGCTAAAACGGCGTACCAGTACCTGGACGCCGCTGCCGCTGACTACGTGGCTGGCGACCTAAAAGGCAGTTCTGCCAATATGTGGCAGGCCGCTGAAGTGGCGCTTTCCGCTGTTGCCAAGTCTCGCGGCTGGCCGCACCAGACGAAAGACGACTTGGAGTTGGCTCTCTGGGCGCTCAACCAAGAGTTCCGAGAGTTGCACTTGTCAGGTAGTTGGGCCGTCGCCGATACACTGCGGGATAACATTCAGGACGACTTTCTGGAGCGTGGTGAAATCAGAATGGCCAGGCCGCTGATTCTCAATTTCGTAGGCGAACTGCTGGAACTGGCCAGGCGACCGCCGGAAATTCCGTGACGCCTGAAGATCACATCCAAACCGTAGCATCCTGTTTGCGGGCTGCTAGGCAAATGTTTGCCGATAGCGAAAATTTGCTAGCGTCGGAAATGATGTGGGGTGCGGCAATCCATTCCGTCAACGCGGTGGCGATGCTGCGAAATTGGGATCATGGGAAGTATAGACACAAAAGCAACGTGGTTGAACGTCTGTCAATTCAATACAATGAGCGACAATTGGCTGAAGGATTTTGGACCGCCCGTCACCGGCTGCATCCCAATTTTGACAAAGGCTTTCTCACCAGCGCCCAGTTAGACAATTACCGCCAGGACGTGCAACGTTTTGTTGGCCGTATGCTGGAAATTGCCGATAGTCTGAGGTGAATATGATTGAAGAGCATGACCCTATCGTGCTGACCGAGGATTTGCCACAGCACTGCTTGAAAGCGGGTGACGTAGGCACCGTGGTACACGTCCACGAACCCGGTGTCGCGTACATAGTGGAGTTTATATCTACAGAAGGTAAAACGGTCGCGGTTATTACCGTCGCGCAGGAACAGGTTCGTCCCGCCACCGCCAACGAAATTCCGCCGGACACCATCCGCTACGACCGCATGTCTGACGGCGTGGCGGTTATCTCACTGACCAACCCGCGGAAACGTAATGTGCTGTCGTCCGTCGTGCTGGAAGCTCTGGAATTCCACCTTGCTGACATCGCTACAGATCCCGGTGCCCGCGTTGTGGTGATACGCTCGGAGGGGCCGGTGTTCAGTTCGGGGCATGACCTGAATGAGCTGGTGAACGGGGAGGCGGAGGACTACACCGCGGTCTTTGATGCCTGCACTCGCGTCATGGAGGGCATCCGGCTGCTGCCCAAGCCGGTGATCGCACAGGTGCAGGGTCTGGCCACTGCCGCCGGATGCCAACTGGTTGCCACCTGCGACATTGCCGTGGCCGCCGACACCGCAGCCTTTGCCACGCCGGGCGTGCAGATCGGCCTGTTCTGCACCACGCCGGGCGTCGCCGTCGCGCGCTCCGTGATGCCCAAGAAGGCCATGGAGATGCTGCTGACCGGTCGGCCCATATCGGCGCAGGAAGCCCTGGAGTTCGGCCTCATCAGCCGCATCGTGCCGGCGGACGAGCTGGAAGAACAGGTGATGGACCTGGCCAAGCAGATCGCATCGGCCAGCGCCCAAACCCTGGCGCTGGGCAAGGCGGCGTTCTACCAGCAGATCGAAATGGACCGTCCGTCGGCCTATCAGTTCGCCGGCAAGGTTATGGTGGACAACCTGCTGGAGGACGACGCGCATGAGGGCATAACCGCGTTCCTCGAAAAACGCCCGCCAGTATGGACAACTTAACCAAGTTTTTGCATGGATGCACAGGATAAACGGGATGTGGTTTGATATTTGCTACAAATATCCCGTCCATCCTGTATATCCATGCAAATGTGTTTCTTTGTGGAGGCCGATAAATGGCACTGCAGGAATTCATCAAGGAATCTTTCGACAGCAACTGGGATTGGCTGGTCCGCTATGTGGACGGGCTGACCCAGGATGAGATGGAGTTCACGCCCAACGAGCAGTGCCACTCCATCGGGTTCATCGTGTGGCACTACGGGCGCGCGCTGGACATGTGGGTGCAGTCGCTGGCCAAGCAGGACACCCAACTCTACGAGCGGGAGTGGGCCGAACGCCTCGGCTTTGCGCCGGAACCGATGAACGTCGGCTTCGGCTATACCGTCGATGATCTCACCAACTGGAAGTGCCCCGACAAGGCCCTGCTGATGGAGTACGCCGACGCCGCCCGCAACAACCTGCTGGACTTTCTCAGCCAGCACGACGACGAATCACTGGTCAACACGCAGATGACCAACCGCCGGGGCGAAAGCATGGCGGTGGCGGATATGTTCCGCCTGCTGATCTGGGAGGTCAACCAGCACGGAGGCCAGGCCGGCTATTTGAGAGGGATGCAGCGGGGGTTGGGGCAGTAGTGCGCCAAACTCGCAACGACATACCGAACCGGCAACATGGTATGGAGCGCGATTGAGGGATAGTGAAATGAAACGTAAAGGCATAATCAAGGGACAGACCATCGAGTTCGATGAACCGCTCGACCTGCCGGATGGGCAGGCTGTGGAAGTGGAAGTCAGCACCGTCGAAACGGTTGATCTGGAACAGTACGGTTTCAAGCTCATTCCGATTAGTGATTACGTGGTCACCAACGAGATGGTGAATGAAATTCGCGACGAATTGGGTATCTGAGATTTGAGAGCTTTGTATGATGTAAGTTGTCTGGTCGCCATGCTCGACCGAAACCACGGCGCCCACCGCAGGGTTTCGGCTTGGTTCGTTACCAACAGAGAACAGGGGTGGCTTACCTGTCCTCTGACGCAAAATGGCTGTGTTAGAGTCCTATCGCAGCCCCGATATCCCCGGCCCCTGAGCGTCATAGTTTCCATGGAGCTCTTGCAGGCTGCCGTGTCCACTGAGCATCACCAATTTATCCTGGACGATATCAGTATCCTCGACGGTACTTTGGTCAACGCTCGGCGATTGTCGGGGCACCGTCAGATAGCCGACGCTTACCTGCTAGCTCTGGCCGTCGCCCACGATGCCAGACTGGTTACTCTGGATAGGCGCATCTCTGTGGATGCAGTTCACGGCGCGAATGAAAACCACCTGGTGGTGATTTAGTTTTCTCGACCGCGACAAACCGAATTTCCTTCCTGCCTCAAAAATTGGAGATTGAATCATGCCCGCCAGCACTCTTCGCTACCGCTATGATCCGCTGCACCAGGATATTGTGTGCTCGGAGGCCGCCATCAACGACCTGCCGCGGGTGGTTGACAGCCTGGGCGGCAGCCGCGCCATGATCACCTGCGGCCCCACCATCCTGAGCGCGTGCAACGTTGTGCCGCGCGTGCAGGAGGCGCTGGGCTCGCGATACGTCGGCACCTATTCCGGCGTTGCGCCCCACTCGCCGGTGGAGACCGTCGAAGCCGGCGCCGCCATGGCCCAGGAGACGCAACCCGACATCTTCATCAGCGTGGGCGGCGGCAGCACCCACGACACCACCAAGGCCATTGCGGTCCTGCTGGCCGAGGGCGGGGACATCCGCGACTACGCGATCTTCTTCGAGCCGCCCGACACGATCATCGTGCCGCTCACGCCGTCGCCCAAGGTGCCCATCGTCAGCGTGCCGACGACGATGGGCTGCGCCGAGTTCAGTCGTGGCGGCGGCGGTATCACCGATCACGAGCAGGGACGCAAGCTGAGCATCGCCGGCGACGGGGTGACGCACCGCACCGTCGTGATCGACGGGCAGGCCCTGGCGACCACGCCCCTGCGCATCCTGGTATCCACCGCCATCGGTCAGTTGCGCATCGCCATCGAGACCGTCTATTCCACCGGGCGCAACCCCATTGGCGACGGCATGGCCCTGCACGCCATCCGCCTGCTGTTCGAGAACCTGCCCAAGTGCAAGGACGGCGACATCGACACGCTGCTGACCACCAAGACCGCGTGCGCGATGGCGTCACTGGCATCCTTCGGTGGCCTGGGACTCAACACGGCGACGTGCCACCACGTGGGCGGGCTGTACGACGTGCCCCACGGCGGGGCCAACGCCATCCTGCTGCCCCACACCATGCGCTACAACCTGGACGCCTGCGCCGACCGGCAGCGCATGATTGCCGAGGCCATCGGCGTCGCCAACTCCACCATGACCGACGAGGAGGCGGGTTTGGCCGCCGCCGACGCGGTGGACGGACTGTGCCGGGAACTGGAACTGCCGCGCACCCTGCGCGAGGTGGGCGTCCCCGAGGACGGCCTGGAGTACATTGCCACGGCCACCCTGCAGGACCGCAGCCTGAGTACCAACCCCAAGCCGGTCGTGGATGCCGGCCCGATTATGGAGGTGCTGCACGCGGCCTACTGAACCTATTTTGGGACAAGACGCCGAATACCGCTTAAGTTGTGCGTATCATTGCGAAAAGGACACTCAGGGACTTCTGGCAAATCCATCCTGATGCTGAATTCGCACTGCAAGAATGGCACCGACGGGTTGAGACCGAGGACAGGGAAACTCCGGCGGCCCTACAGGATCGGTACCCCAACGCCAGTATTATCGGCAATGACCGGGCAGTTTTCCGGATCAGGGGAAATAACTACCGATTAGTTGTCCGAATTTTCTACCCCGCCCGTATCGTATACGTCAGATTCATCGGTACCCATGCCGAATATGATAGGGTGAATGTCCGAGAGGTGTGAGATGGCATACTGGAGCACACTGCAAAACGAATCGGACTACGATGAGGCTCTGGCGCGCGTCACAGTCCTTATGGACGATTTATCAGCACCGGATGGACAAATCGAGGATGCTGACCATCCCAGCCGTATTGAACTCGATGCCTTGGTGGACCTCATCGAAGCCTACGAGGCCATTCACCACCCCATCGGAACAAGCAGCGCGGTTTCTTCCACCTGAGGATCAGGCAATCGGTTCGAGATTGTCGCCCGCTACAAATTCTCAATTGCCACCGGTTCCACCGGGTCGGCCAGCTCGAAGCCGAAGACCTGCGAGTAGAAATATAGCTCGGCCTCCAGGGCGCGCTTGATGTTTTCGGCGCGGCGGAACCCGTGCTGCTCGCCCTCGAAGGGGATATACGCGCACGGTATGCCCTTGTTGCGCACCGCGTCGAACATCATCTCGGCCTGGTTGGGCGGCACGATGCGATCTTCAAGACCCTGCAGCAGGATGATGGGGCATGACAGGCCGTTGGTGTGGTTGATGGGCGAGCGTTGTTCGTAGGTGTCCTTACCTTCCGGATAGGGCGCGACCAGGCGGTCCAAGTAGCGCGACTCGAACTTGTGCGTGTCCGCCGCCAGCGCGGTCAGGTCGGATACGCCGTAGTAGCTGGCGCCGGCCGCGAACACGTTGCGGAACGCGAGCGCGGCCAGCGTGGTGTACCCGCCGGCGCTGCCGCCCCGGATCGCCAGCCGGTCGCCGTCGGCGAGTGCCTGATGGACCAGGTGCAGCGCGGCGTTGGCGCAGTCGTCCACGTCCACGATGCCCCAGTTGCCGTTGAGCAGTTGGCGGTAGGCACGCCCGTAGCCCACACTGCCGCCGTAGTTCACGTCCACCACCGCAAAGCCCCGGCTGGTCCAGAACTGCACTGACATATCCAGCGCGCCTTGGGCTGCGCCCGTCGGCCCGCCGTGGCTCAGGGCCAGCAACGGCGGCAACGTGCCCTCCGGCGCCTGATACTCCGGATTCCTGGGAGCGTAGTACAGTGCGTACGCCGGCCGGCCCTCATTGGACGGAAACTCGATGGTCTGCGCCGGCGAGATGTAGCCGGCGTCCACGTTGGTGGTGGACGCCGCCTTGAGCGTGTCCCAGTAGTTGTCGCTGAGGTTGACTCGCATCAGCGACATGGGACGCTCGGCGTCGCCGGCCACCACGACAGCCGTGACGCCGGACACGACCAGGTCGCCGCGACCCATTTCGCCGGCCGGCACGTTCAATGCCTGCATGATTCCGTTGTCGGGGTTCAGGCGGTTCAGCGACCACGCGCCGCGCCGGTTCACCGCGCACACGATGTCCCCGTTGCCGGCGAATCCGTAGGTGCGGCTGGCGAACGCCCACTGGGGGCGGGCGTACTCGGCATCATCCGGGTGGAGCGCCTGAGCGCCATTGTCGCGGTGGCGGTACAGGTTCCACCAGCCCGATTCCTCGGACACGTAGTGCAGGACGCCGTCGGGCGACCAATCCGGCTGAAACACCGACACGTGCTCGCCGCCGGCGACCAACGTCGCATCTCCCAGCGTCCCGTCGTCAAACACCGGAGCGGTCCAGAGATGCGTCCCGTCCCAGGGCATGTTGGGATGGTTCCACGACAGCCACGCCAGCGTCTCGCCGTCGGGGCTCAGGCGTGGCGACGACACGAAATCCCAGCCGGCGGCCAGCACTGTCTGTTCGCCGTTTCCGTCGGCCGGCACCGCCGCGATTGCGTTCACGATGTTATCCGGATCCGAGTGGTCCTCGCGGACGCAGATGAGGCGATTTCGGGCGTGGTCCAGCGTGGCGTCGGCGTAGCGCAGGGGCGCATCGGGCGTGATGGCCTGCGGCTCACCGCCGTCCGCCTCCGGCGCAAGCCGGTAGATGCGCTGGTCGTCGAAGTTGGAGAACCACACCGTGCCGCCGCGGGCGACCCACGCGCCGCCGCCGTACTCGTGCACGCGCGTCCGCGCGTTGAACGGCGCCGGATTCACCTCCGCGACGTTGCCATCCGGTGTCATCCGCATGATGACGTTGCGGCCGCCCTCCGACGGCCTGCCCTCCGTCCACAGAATGGCGTCGCCGTCGATGGCGACCTGTCCGATGCTGATGGACTCCGCGACGATGGCGTCCGCAGTGATGGGCGAACTCCAGGAACCGTAGGGTGCGATAATCATTGCACTAAATCCAGCACGCGGGCGACGAAACGGCGCACTGAACTGCGCCCACGCTCCAGGTCATCCTCCTCCATGAAGTCGTGGTAAAAATTGGCGTGGAATTGCTGGGCCGCAAAAAATCCGTCAGCCAGCGTCGTGTCGCTGTATTCTTCGGCCAGGCGGTCGGCAGCGATCTTCAGCGCGCGATGGCTGCCGAATTGCCAACCCCGCTGCTGGGCCATGGCCATCACCACGTGCGAGGCGGCGCCCCACATCTTTTCCGAACCCTGCAGATGGTCGCCGGCGGCAAATTCGGCGTCTGCCTGACGCAAAAAGCCCTGAGCCGTCTGTGTGTGTTCTTCAACCAGCATGATTGCCCGTATCCCGTCGTTGGGTACGCAAATTATAACCTGATCGGAGCGCGGGTTTGGGGCTTACGCCACCGCTGGCATGACTTCCGATGCGACGGTCTCCATGGCGGGGAACACCTCGGCGGGGTCGCCGGAGTAGGGCGATACCACGATGCGCGAGACGCCGATGTCGCGGTAGGCCTGGGCGTTGGCGCGCATCTCGGCAGGGTCGGTGCCCAGCGTGAACCGGCCCGGCCGGCCGCCCTGCAGGGGGACGCTGACGGAGACGGGAATGGTCGCGGGGTCGCGGTCGGCGCGCTCGGCCCGCTCGTGCAGGTAACGGATGCCCTGGGCCAGGTCCTCCGGCGGCATTGCCGTGGGATGCCAACCGTCGCCGTGGCGGGCGGCGCGTCGGATGGCCGCGCGGCTGACGCCCCCGATGATCAGCGGGATGCCCTCGGGACGCACCGGGCGCGGCGAGAACGCCATGTCCGCGAACTGGAAGAATCTCCCCTCGTACCTGGGATCATCGTCGCACCAGAGGGTTTTCATGATCGCGATGGACTCGTCGGTGTAGGGGCCGCGCTCGGAGAATGGCACGCCAAGAGCCTCGATTTCGGTGTCGATCACGCCGACGCCGACGCCCAGGGCCACGCGCCCGCCGGATAGCTGGTCGAGAGTGGCCGCCTGCTTCGCCAGACGCATGGGGTTGTGATAGGGCAGCACGAGCACGCTGGTGCCCAGGATGACGCGGCTGGTCTGGGCGGCGGCGTAGGTCAGGATGGTCATGGGATCGTAGTAGGGGCGGTTGCCGAGGCGCTCGTACACGTAGCTGACGTTGAAAACGTGGTCGCTGGCCCAGACGGAGTCGTAGCCGAGTTCTTCGGCGCGGGCGGCGACGCTGACCACGTCCTGCACGTTGGTGAGTCCCTGGTTGTTGGAAAGGGAAAAGCCGATGTTCATGGTCGTGTCTCCGCGCGAGGTTTTGGTGTTGCGGTCGCCCGTGCGCGCGGGGGCGCAACCGGGCGCGGCCCATTGTGGCATTGCAGGTACGGGGTGGCAATGCCCTAAACTCAAAAAGCGCGTTGTACGAAATAGGGCATCGGCTACGGCCGTCGAAGTGCCTGCACAAAAATCTTCCCGTCGGGACGTGGAGGAGAGCTTCATCTCGAGCATCCCGAACACATGAAATGTTGGCCATAAACGCCAACACCAATCTCGAAGTGCGGACCGCCCTCCAGAGGGCCGGTGATAAAGTCAATCAGTTCACCAAGCGCCACCCGCGAAGGAGACAACACCATGAGCCACTGGGACAGTTGTGATGCCATCGAACGTCGCCCTGACAAAGTGAGCGGAGCCTGGATATTCAAGGACACGAGGCTGCCAGTGGCGAGCCTTTTTGATGCCTTCAAGGACAGCCCGACGATCGACGAGTACATCGACGACTTCAGGGCTGTCACCCGGGAACATATCGAGGCCATTCTCGATCACGAAATCCAATCCCTGGAGAAACACTTTGCCGATGAAGACACTGCCGTACAACAACGTTCCAAGACTGCTTAGGGATAACCTGCCGCGCCACCAGGTGGACGTCGTCCTGCAGTTCGGTCGGCACACTCTCAGCAACGGCGAACTCCTGGACCGGGCTGAGAGCGAAGAATTCCAACTGCTGATCACTGCCGACCTACGAATCCCCTACCAGCAGAACCTGTCAAGCAGGAACATCGCTGTTCTGAACATTACTGGAAATCGTCGACGACACGTGAGCCGCGCTCTGACGGCGATAAACGACGCGGTCAACTCCATGAGCCCGGGAGAAACGCGCACAGTGGAAATCGACGAAACGTGAGCCAACACCGCTAGTCTTCCTATGTCTCGACTGGGCGCAATGAGCAACGCCGATGCGTGTTCTGAATTACCGCGCTGTCATCCTTCGACAAGCTCAGGATGAGCGTACTGGTTTGTCGACAAGCTCAGGGTGAGCGTACTGGTTTATCGACAAGCGATGATCGAAAGGCCCTGCCCAAAATAGCGGGGCGCGGCATGCCGCGCCCCTACACCGCGTATCCATTTGCGCTGGCGGTTACATGAACAGGCCGCCGTTCACCTCGAGTTCGGCTCCGGTGACGTAATCGCCCTCGGGGGCGCACAGGTACACCACCATCTGCGCCACCTCCTCCGCCTTGCCGAACCGGCGCAGCGGGATCTGATTCAGCAGGCGTTCCTGGACTCTCTCCGGTATGGCGGTGACCATCTCCGTCTCGATGAAGCCGGGAGCGACCGAGTTGACATTGATGCCCTTGCCGGCGAGTTCCTTGGCCAGCGACTTGGTCATGGCGGCCACGCCGGCCTTGGACGCTGCGTAGTTGGCCTGCCCGAAGTTGCCGATCTGCCCAATCACCGAGGTGATGTTCACCACGCGGCCGTAGTTCTGCTCCACCATGCCGTCCACGAACACCTTGGTGCAGTTGAACACGCCGTCCAGGTTGATGGACAGCACCTTGCGCCAGGTGGCGTGATCCATGTTAACGAAGGTCTTGTCCGACGTTACGCCGGCGTTGTTGACCAGGATGTCCAGGTGTCCGAACTCCTCGAGGACCTGCTGGGCCATCCGGTAGGTATCGGGAAAGTCGCTGATGTCAGCGGGGGCCAGGATCGCCCGCCCGCCGAACGCCTGGATCTCCGCCTGCAACTCCTCCGCCGCTCGGGAATTCGACAAATAGTTGATGGCCACCTCCGCCCCTTCCTGGGCCAACGCCATGGAGATGGCCCGTCCAATACCCCGCGATCCTCCGGTAACCAGCGCAGTCCGTCCTTCGAGTTTCATACCGCTTACCCCCTTAGTTGTCGTCAGCCGATGGGCGCGCACCTATGCTTGTCTGCTTGGTGTTTCTACTCCCGTCGTGTCGTGATTGGCGCGGCAAGTCGCCACATAGCGCCAGTCAACAGGGTCGGTTCAAAGTTGTGCGATTGTCGTTTATCCGCTCGTCCTGAGCCTGTCGAAGGATGCGCTCGTGGTTCGAACCGCCAGAGGCGGGCCTAAAGGGGCTGTACTGCGAACCTTCCGTTGGGAGGTCTCGCTACCCTGACATGTTATATGGTCCGGGCGACGCCAAGCAACGG
>JAJDXU010000269.1 GCA_022823105.1 Dehalococcoidia bacterium | reverse complement strand
GCCTGCAGCCCGACTTCCCACTCCAGCACTTCCCTCAGCACAGCCTCTCCCTCCAGCAACGCCCGACTCATTTCCAACCCCTCCGCTCTCACCAGTAGTCATGGGCTTATCCTATCAAACTAAGCGCGACTGTAATATTAGTGACATTAGTAAAGTCCCCACACGTGGTGTAACGGAGACCGGGTGGCATGAAGGTGGCCATCGCGTCATCCTTGATGGAAGTGACAAACCCAACAAGGAGTACGACGATGGCCAAGGACAGCATGGACCTTTTGGAACTGCTACGCAAGCGCGGCATGGACGGCGATGTGGACTTTCTGCGGGAAGCCCTGCAGGTGCTGGTGGAGGGCATCATGGACGCTGAGGTGTCGGCGCAGATCGGCGCCCAGCATGGTGAACGCAACCCGGATCGTCTCACCCACCGCAACGGTTATCGCAGTCGCGATTGGGACACTCGGGTAGGGACCATGGAGCTGCGCATTCCCAAGGTTAGAGAGGGGAGTTACTTCCCTCCGCCAGAGGCGGACTGGAACCGCGCCGGCGCAGTGAGAAGGCGTTGCTAGCGGTGATCCAGCAGGCCTACGTGGAGGGCGTGTCCACCAGAAGGGTGGACGATCTGGTCAAGTCCCTGGGCTGCGATGGTATCTCGAAGAGCCAGGTCTCACGTCCGCCTGAGGCGGACCGGGACCTGGATCAGGTGGTGTCCGCCTGAGGCGGACTGGGACGACCTTTGGACGGTAGTCCCTATCCCTACGTGTGGCTGGGCGCTTTGACCCAAAAGGTCCGTGAGGGCGGGAGGATCGTCAACGTCAGCGTGGTGGTGGCCACCGGTGTAAACAGCCAGGGTCAGCGGGAAATACTGGGCATGGACGTGGGCGCCAGTGAGGACGGCGCCTTCTGGCTGGCCTTCTTGCGTTCGCTGAACGCTCGGGGCCTCAGCGGGGTGGAATTGGTCATCTCCGATGCTCATCAAGGGTTGAAGAACGCCATCGCCATCCGCCAGAGGCGGATTTGCCGGAGCCGGTTGGTCCGCCTCTGGCGGACCGCACTCACTTCATGACCAACCTACTGACCCGGGTGCCCAAACGATCTCAACCAGGCGTGGCCACCATGGTCCGCACCATCTACAAGCAACTCTCGCCGGAAGAGGTCCACGCTCAAGCCGACCGGGTGATCGCACAACTGCAAGAACACTTCCCCCAGGCGGCCGAGGTGCTGGCAGACGCTTTGCCCGACATCCTGGCCTTCACCGCCTTCCCGGTGTCCCACTGGCAGAAGCTCTGGTCCAACAACCCGTTGGAACGCCTGAACAAGGAGATCCGCCGGCGTACCGACGTGGTGGGTATCTTCCCCAACCGGGCGGCAACCAGGCGGCTGGTGGGCGCGGTGCTGGCTGAACAGCACGACGAATGGGCCGAAGGCCGCCGCTACCTCACCTTCACCGACGATCTCGCTACCGAGACCCTGCCGTCCAGCAACATCCTGGAGGCGGCAGCCTGAACAACATCAACCTGAACGACATCAGCAAGGATGACGATTCCTACACTACTTGACGGGACGTAACCTTCTTAACTTTGTTTACCGTCGACGGTGACACGCCGAAATCAGCGCTTGGCTCCGGATTCGACAACAGGAAGGTTCAGCCAGTTCCCATCGGACTGGGCGCCGGTCTCTGTAACCGTCCTAACGAACGCCGCGGAAAAGGCATCGCGCTCGCGCTTTGAGGTAGTCATGTCGCCATTTTAGCGCGCCGCTCCGTGTACTATTCCGTCTACCATTTTGTCGCGGATTGAGCGGGATTTTGTCGGGCGTCTCTGGACATAAAATGGGCCGTTTCCTACTCAAATCAAGTAGGAAACGGCCGATTCTTGTGGGGTAGTACGATGCAAATATGGCGGAGAGGGCGGGATTCGAACCCGCGAGAGGCGTTAACCCCTACGCGATTTCCAGTCGCGCCCATTCGTCCACTCTGGCACCTCTCCGCATTACGCACCCATGGGTCGCCGCTGCGTTGCGGCGGTCATTATAGCATGCGGACGTTGCGTACCCTCAGCAGCAGGTGTTGACCGACACCGGATGTGTTGATACTATCCGGCGAGTTTGTTTCCAACAGATGATAGGCGGAAGAAATAGGATGTCATTTCCATCCAGGTTAGCACGTTTTTTCCTGGTCTCCATCGCATCGGTGTTCATCGGGTTGATTACTGTTGCCTGCGCCCAGGAGGAAGCCCCGACCCTGCGGGTTGGCGGTATCCCTGATCAGGACGCTCAGCGTCTTGCCCGTCGATATGAGATCTTCGCCAATTACCTGTCGCAAGAACTCAACGTGCGGGTGGAATACGTGCCCAGCGTGTCCTATTCCGCGGTGGTCACCGCATTCAGCCAGAACGACGTGCAACTGGCGTTCTTCGGCGCGCTGACCGGAGTGCAGGCCAGGATGCAGAACCCCGGAGCCCGGGCAATCGTACAGCGGGCCCACGATGCCGAATTTCACTCCAAGTATGTCGTGCGCGGGGGCGACGAGTTCGCCGATCTGGAGAGTCTGGATGATTTGGTTGGCAAGACCGGCGACTTGACAATTACCTTCGGCAGTGAGAGTTCGACGTCCGGCCACCTGATGCCGCGGTATTTTCTGGGCGAGGCCGGCATCGACGTCGCCAACGGTTTCCGCACACCACCCGGATTTTCCGGTTCTCACGACAAAACCTGGCAGTTGGTGGCGGCCGGTTCCTACGATGTGGGCGCGCTGGCCGAGGACGTGTGGGAGCGGGCGGTGACCGAGGGCAATGCCGACCCCGCTGAGGTGCGCGAGTTGGACACCACGCCGAACTATTTCAACTACAACTGGACGGCGCGGGCGGATTTGGACGAAGTGTACGGCGACGGGTTCACCGACCGCGTGCAGGCAGCCCTGCTGGCACTGAATCCGCAGGAGCACGGCGAGATCCTGGAACTGTTCAGCACCGAGCGATTCATCGAGACTGAGAACGCAAATTACCAGGCGATTGAGAGCGTGGCTAGAGAACTGGGCATAATTCAATGACTGCAACCGGTGTCCGCCTGCGGCGGGCCGGTGAGCAGTCTGCTGTAGCCAAGCCGCTGGTAGCGATTGAAAGCGCGTCGAAGGTTTATGGAACAAACCGGGGCCTGTCGCCGCTGAGTCTTGCCATCCACGCCGGCGAGCGGGTGGCGCTGGTTGGCCCGTCAGGAAGCGGAAAGACCACGCTGCTGCGCCTGTTGGCAGGCGCCTTGGTACCTGATGAGGGGCCACATGCCGTAACAATCGACGGCAAATCTCCCGCAAACTTGAAGCCCGGCAGCGAACTGGCTTCGTTGGTGGGCATCGTGAGCCAACGATTCGACCTGGTGCCGCACCTTCCTGTTCTGCACAATGTGTTGGCCGGCCGCCTGGGTCATTGGAGCCTGGGGCGTTCGATTTTGTCCCTGGTGTGGCCCATGGATCGGCGTGCTGCTCAACTCGCGTTGGCGCGGGTCGGCATCGCTGACAAGATCAACGAACGCCCGGGGCGCCTGTCCGGCGGCGAGCAGCAGCGGGTGGCCATTGCCCGCATGATGATGCAGTCGCCGCTGGTCATTCTGGCCGACGAGCCAGTGGCCTCCCTGGACCCGGCGCGCGCCGAGGAAGTGATGGAACTGCTCGTTGGCCTCGTTTCGTGGAACGGCGACAACGGCGCCAGCCAACGGACTTTGATCGCCAGCCTCCACACCGCGTCGCTCATCCGCCGGCATTTCACTCGGGTGATCGGCTTGCGGGAGAGCCGAGTGCAGTTCGATCTGCCAGCGGGCGACCTCACCGATGCTGTGTTAGATGAACTGTACGACCTCGGGGACGACGCCGACCGCGTGGAACCGCTGGCCGGCCTGGCGGCGCGCGATGGGTAGGCGATAGCTGCAGCGTCATGTCTCTACGGCGGCTAGAAACCTGGTTCACCGGTCCCCGCCTGCTGACGCTGGGGATCATCATTGCGCTGGCCTGGAGCCTTTCCCGCGTTGACTGGCAGCAACCCATCGGGCACACCGGTGGCGGCTCGGCGGCGCTGAAAGTCCTGCTGGCCCTGTTCCCGCCGGACCTGTCTCCGGAGTTCCTTGGCATCTGCGTCGTCGCCAGTTGGCATACGCTGGCTTACGCGGTGGCCGGCATGTCGGTGGCGGTGGCGCTGGGCCTGCCCCTCGGAGTACTCGCGTCGGGAGCATTGACGGCTCCGACGGACGGGTCTCGCGTGCAACGCTGGACTCTCGTCGCGTCGGTCCGCTTCCTGCTCGCCGCAATGCGCTCCGTCCACGAACTGGTGTGGGCGCTGCTTTTTGTTGCCGCCATTGGTTTGTCGCCCATGGCGGCGATCCTCGCGATGGCGATTCCCTACGCCGGAATACTGGGCCGCATCTACGCGGAGCAGTTGCAGGACGTGCCGCCGGAACCCCTGGCCGCGCTGCGTTCCACCGGCGCCTCTCCCGCGCGGATACTGCTGTACGGCTACCTGCCCATGGCGCTGCCCGACCTGCTGAGCTACACCTTCTACCGGTTGGAATGTGGCATCAGGGCCGCCGCCATCATGAGTTTTGTGGGCATCGACGGCATCGGTTTCCAGATTGAGCTTTCGCTGGCCGACCTGCTGTTTCGACAGGTGTGGACGCTGCTGATATTCCTGGTGGCCCTGGTGGTGGCGGTCGACTGGTGGAGCAGCCGGGTCCGCCGGAGCATGGCCTACTGATGGAACGGATCGACCTGCAACGGCCGGAAGCGGGACAAGGATCGGGAGCGCGATTCAACGTGCTGCGTTGGTCTGGCTACACGATGGCTTTGCTGGTGA
>JAJDXU010000215.1 GCA_022823105.1 Dehalococcoidia bacterium | reverse complement strand
TGGAGACACCCGCCGTACTGGTCAAGGCCATGCTGCGGAATAAGACAGCCTCAGGCGCGAGCCAGCGATGCAATGGTCCGACTTGGTTGACCGTTTAGTCCTGAACCTCTTGTTTACCCCTGGTTGGAAATTTCCCGATGGACGATTGGCCGTGGCCACGGCCTGATCGCCTGACGTGGAGTACAGTGTAGAGAACGGGCGTACGCATGGGCAACGGGCGGGTGTCATGGGTTGGGACGGATTTTTTACATCGATGGACAGGATTTGCAGGATGATTTGATTTTGATTTTGGGATTGGGGGATTTGAGAATTATCGGGTTTGAGGCGATTATCTGTGCGGGTTAGACCCGCAACCATCGTTTTACGCTCACTCTTGACGTGGAACGTGAGGGTGGTCGGTGTGGTGTCCATGCCGACCGGCGCACTCGTCCCGGTGTAGTCGGTGAGGCGTGGGGGCCGCTACCGCGACCTGACCGGTGTGAGCCCCGCTATGTGCTACGGCTTGTCTTGTGTCTGGGTTGGCACCGGGTCGGTCAGTGGCCTGACAGTGTGATGGTGCGGTCGGCTCTGCGTACATGGAAAGTAAGGATGTCGTCCGTGGGGTCATGGGTCATCCGCAGGTCTTTGAGGATGTCCTGACCAAGTATGCAGGGCAAGCCGGCTGGGACATCCTGGGGCGTCGCTATCCAGATGTCCACGTCGTAGTGGTAAACGGAGGCGCCGTCGGCGCTGGCAATGGCGATGGTCGCGGGTTCGGTGAAGCGCCTTGAGCTGCCGGTTGCGCCGGTGATGACGAAGGGGTTTTCGAGTTGCGCGTAGGGCAGGTCGGCAAAGACGGTGGGGTCGGGATGGATTCCGGTGGAGTCGGAACCGGTGTCGACCAGGAATGTGGCGTAGGCGTTGACCATGAGCCTGGGGATGACGACCCGCGCCATAATGGTGGGTTGCGCGTCTTCAAACCAGCCCTGGATCATAGGACCATGACCTTGGGGTGGGGGTCCAGGAACCTGGTCCTGGCGGGCCCTTTGGGGGAGATGGCGCGAAGGTCCCTGGCCAGGGTTTCCTGGTCCGGGGCGAACCTCAGCACCAGGTCGGTGGTCATGCCGGCCCACAGGCCGGAACGAGGATTGTCCAAGGTCTGCAATGCTTTCCTGAATGCAGCGGAGACTCGTTCGAGCTCCTGAATGCCGGCGATGGTTTCGCGGGCATCTTCAATGGCGTCGCAGTCTGATGCTGGATGGTTGCCCATTTCGCGCCTCCGGCAAGGATGGGGGTCGGTTTCAGGGTATCTGAGGGCAGTTCGGGCGGCAACGGGTTACTGTGGCGGTACGGTCTTCCTGCTTCCCGCGGTGGTTGTGGAGTTTGATGGTATGGGTTTTCCAAACCGGGAATCAGGCGGCGATGCCCATTTCGCGGAGGCGGGCGAGCAGCTCTTCCTGGGGGCGGTCGCCTTTGACGCGGTTGCAGTGGGCGCAGAGGAGCTGTAGGTTTTCGAGGTGGTCGGTTCCGCCGCGGGACTGGGGGATGATGTGGTCAACTTCGAGGTGTCGGAACTCGAAGGCGGACCGGCAGCCGTTGCAGCGGCCTTCCTGCTGTCCGAAGAGGACGTGCCTGTTCTGACGGTAGGGTATTGGGGCGTCGATGTCGGTGCGACGGGGAACGTCGGTGCGGGCGGTGACTAGGCGGTTGTGGAAGAGTTCGCCCATGGTCTGCTGGAGGCGCATGTTGACGAGTTCGACGGCCTTTGGGGAGATGTCGATGCCGATCCAGCGTCGGCCGAGGTTTTCGGCGGCGACGCAGGCGGTGGCGCAGCCGCAGAAGGGGTCGAGGACGACGTCGCCCTCGTTGCTGCTGGCGCGGATGATGCGTTCGAGGAGGGCGAGGGGTTTTTGGGTGGGGTAGCCGATGCGCTCTTTTGATTGCGCTTGGACCGGGTTGATATCTGTCCACAAATCCTGCAACGGAACACCAGGCATTTCGTCGAGATAACGCTTGTATGCGGGAACGGCTCCGGGCCTACTCTGAATTACTCGACCGGCCTCGATAAGCTCTTGCATTCGTTCCTCGCTGTACCGCCAGTATCGGGAGACACCCATTACCTCGTAGTATGGGTTGCCTTTGGCGGCACCTCCGGGGCCAGTCAAATCACCCAATCTGTATCGACGGTTGGTTTCAGGCTCGATGTGTCGATAGAAATTTTCCACGTATTCGGGGTCGTAGTCGGTGTAAATCGGGTTCCAGACCCATGTTTTTGACTTGGTGTAAAACAGCAGAAGATCGCGCACACGACCATGTTGTCGCCGCCCTTGCCTGGTGTCGCTGTGGGCAGAAGTTCGCTTCCAGGTAATCTCTGATCGAAAGTTATCCTGCCCGTAGATGCTGTCCATGAGGAGTTTTAGGTAGTGGCTGGCGGTGGGGTCGCAGTGGAGGTAGATGGAGCCGGTGTCCTTGAGGACGCGGCGCATTTCGAGGAGTCGGACGGCCATCATGCAGAGGTAGGACTGCATGCCCTTGCCGTGGGTGAGGCCGGCGGTCTGGAGGACCTGGTACATGGCGGGCTGTTCGTCGGCGACGAGGCCCATCCAGGCGACGTCGAGGTCGGAGAGGGTCCAGGTGTCCTTGAAGGCGGCGCCGGCGGCGGCGCTGCCGACGGGTGCGGCGTAGTTGCGGTTGGAGTTGAAGGGCGGGTCGAGGTAGATGAGGTCGATGCAGGCGGAGTTGAGGCCGCGGAGGATGTCGAGGTTGTCGCCGGTCCAGACGGTTTTGTCGGCGAAGTTGGGGGTGGTGTTGGTCGTGGTGGTGGTCATGGGCGGATTTTAGCATGGGGCGGTGGCTCGACAGGCTCCCGCGAATGGCGGACATTCCGCACCATGAGCGGGGGTTATACTGTTGGCGGTGGAGTACCGGACTGGGGTGTACCCGATTGACGATGGAGGAAGGCGAGCGATGGCTTTTGCGGGTTTGGATTTGACGGGGCGCAAGGCGCTGGTTACGGGCGCGGCGCGGGGGATTGGGGCGACGCTGGCGGTGGGATTGGCGCAGGCCGGGGCGGACGTGGCGGTTTGCGACCTGGCGTCGGATGAGTCGTGGGAGGGACTGGCGGATACGGTGTGGAAGATCCGGAACGAGGGCTGCGTTGGGTTGGCGGTGGATCTGGACGTGCAGGAGGTGGAGGAGATCAGGCCGACGATACGGCAGATTGAGCAGGACCTGGGCGGGCTGGATATCCTGGTGAACAACGCGGGCATCCGGCGGCGGGCGCCGGCGCTGGAGGTTACAGAGGAGGACTGGGACGCGGTGATGGACACCAACTTAAAGGGAGCGTTCTTCTGCGCGCAGGCGGCGGCGCGGCTGATGATTCCGCAGGGGTACGGGCGGATCATCAACATCGCGTCGCAGATGGCGCTGGTGGGAGCGACGAACCGGGCGGCGTACTGCGCGAGCAAGGGCGGGCTGCTGAATCTGACGCGGGTATTGGCGCTGGAGTGGGCGCAGCACGGGATCACGGTGAACGCGATCGGGCCGGGGCCGACGCTGACGCCGGGGGTGGTGGAGGCTGAGACGCGGGACGCCGACGAGGTCGAAGCGGAGCTTTTGGTGAAGATGCCGCTGGGTCGGCGGATGGATCCGGAGGAGCTGGTGGGGGCGGCGATTTACCTGGCGAGCGAGTCGGCGGGGGCGACGACGGGGCAGATGCTGGTGGTGGATGGCGGCTGGACGGCGATGTAGAATTTTTACATCGATGCACATGATGGACAGGATTTTGTTATGAAGTTTGGGATGTTTTATGAGTTGCAGATGCCGCGTCCGTGGACGGATACGGCGGAGTACGACACGCTTTGGGACGCGGTGCGGCAGGTGCAGTACGCGGAGGAGATGGGGTTCGAGCGGGTTTGGCTGGTGGAGCACCACTTTTTGACGGAGTTCGCGCACTCGTCGGCGCCTGAAGTCATGTTGGCGGTGATGGCGCAGCACACGAAGAAGATGCGGCTGGGGTTCGGCGTGGTGCTGGCGCCGGTGCATCATCCGCTGCACGTGGCGGCGCGGGCGTCCACGCTGGACATCCTGAGCGACGGGCGGGTGGACGTCGGCGTCGGGCGGACCAAGGGGCCGTACCAACTGACGCCGTTCGGGACGGACGTGGCGACGACGCAGAGCATGATGGTGGAGACACTGGAGTGCCTGCCACGGATGTGGTGCGACGAGGTGTTCAGCCATGACGGCGAGAACTGGACGATACCGCCGCGCGAGGTGATACCGCGTCCGTTGCAGAAGCCGCATCCGCCGCTTTGGATGGCGTGCACGCAGGAGGACACGTTCCGGCTGGCGGGTCAGTTGGGCGTCGGGTGCCTGGTGAATACGCTGGGCGGGACGGACAAGACGCGGGGGCTGGTGAACGCGTACTACGAGGCCATCGAGAACGCCAATCCGGTGGGTCGGTTCACGAACCGACAGGTGGTGGCGTCGACGATCGGGTTCTGCGACGAGGACGACGCGAAGGCGCGGCAGAAGGGCGCTGAGGTTGCGGCGTGGTACCTGGAGCAGAGCCGGCAGCGGTTCGTGCTGGAATGGGCCGGTGTGGATCAGGACGCGGTGCCGGAGGAGTACCAGTTTTATGTGCAGGGCGGGGCGACGCGGGGGGGTCCTTCGACAGGCTCAGGCCCTTCGACAGGCTCAGGACGAGCGGATGTTGAGGTGAGATCCGGGGACCCGCAGCAGCAGGCGCCGCCGACGCCGGAGGAGTTGCTGGCGGGCGGCGGGTACTGCGTGGGCGATCCCGACGCCTGCATCCGGGTGATCGAGGAGTTTGAGTCGATGGGGGTGGATGAGATCATGCCGATCTTCCAGGCGGGGTATGCCACTAATGAGGAGGTTTTGAATTCGATCCGGCTGTTTGGGGAGTACGTGATACCGCACTTCCGGAAGAAGTGAATTTGCATGGATGCACAGGATAGACAGGATGATATTCTGATTTGAGGGATAGGGGCGTGCGGGTGTGCATCCGGATGTTCCAAGGATTACGGGGCGAATGATTATTCGCCCCTACGTGGCGCACGGTTTTTGAGGGAGATTGATGACTACTGTTGAACGGTTGGGGACGGAGGCGGAGGTTGGCAGGCAGGAGAACCCAATTCTTCGGGACGCTCAAACAGCACGGTACACGGTTGAAGCAGAATGGTCTCCAAGAAAGATGGCTGCTGCTGGTTGACGTAATAGCGGCTGACTCCGGCAAGACGTTGGCGAAACACGCTTGGTTTCGAGATGGAAAGTGGTCCCGGAATATGAAAACCGGCCACCGATATAGCTTTTATGCCAGAGTCGAGCGATGCCGGGGGAACCAGAAAGCACCGAATGTCAGCGGGCGAATCAATGATGGACATCGCTTGGCCAACCCGAATAAAGTTTTTGAGGTCGCTATTCCTGCGAAACAAAAAAACGTTGAATCAAGCGAAACGCGAACATTCAAGGTTTACCATAAACGCGCAAAAACGTCCGGCTCCAGGAAAGCGTCGTTTGACCAGAATCAGCCGATATCCAAGCGAAAGGGAAACAGTGGAACAGAGAATTCGGGACAGTCACCGCGGCCAGGTGGGCAGAATGCTGATCTGCCAGCTGTCCCATCCAAAAGGCGCAACAACACGGCGCGAAAACGCAGAAGCGCCACCATCTCGTCAATGTTTGAAAATCGACGTGAAGCTGGCTCTCGTCGTGTCAGGCAATGGACGGGATGACATTGTGATTTTAGGGATTGGGGCGGATGATTATTCGCCCCTGCGTGACATTCCATACTCGTACGAGGGAGATTGATGACTACTGTTGAACGGTTGGGGACGGAGGCGGAGTCCGGGGGCTTACGGCGGGTTGGGTCGCCGGTGGTTTCGGTGGTGGCTACGACGCCGGCGACGGTGCTGGCGGACGTGGAGCGGGCGATGCGGCTGGCTGGGGCGGAGCAGGTGTTGTCCACCGACGTTGAGACGCTGCTGAAGATCAACATCTCGTGGCAGCACTGGTATCCGGGGTGCTCGACGACGCCGTGGCAGCTGGAGGGGGTGATTCGTGGGCTGCAGAACATGGGGCACGACGACGGCGGGCTGATCGCGGCGCACAACGGGACGGTGGTGGTGGACTCGTTTGAGGGCGAGGTGAACAACAAGCACAAGCCAGTGCAGGACAAGTACGGGCTGCGGACGGTGCATCTGGACACGCCGCCGGAGCCGTGGGTGCGGTATGAGCCCAAGGCGCAGATGATGGTCTTGCACGACATCTATCCAGAGGGGATCGACATTCCTGCGCTGTTTGAGGGGAAGAACATCGTGCATCTGCCGACGATGAAGACGCACGTGTTCACCACGATGACCGGGGCGATGAAGAACACGTTCGGCGGGTTGCTGCACCGCAAGCGGCACTGGACGCACTCGGTGATTCACGAGACGCTGGTGGATCTGCTGGCGATTCAGCAGGAGATTCACCCGGGCATATTTGCGGTTACGGACGGGACGTTCGCGGGCGACGGGCCGGGTCCGCGGGCGATGCGGTGGCACATCAAGAACCGGATCGTGGCGGGGGCGGACCAGGTGGCCGTCGATGCCGTGGCGGCGTCGATGATGGGGTTTGATCCGCTGTCGCTGAGGTTCATACGGCTGGCGCACGAGCGCGGGCTGGGCGTGGGCGACATGCGGGACATCGAGGTGGTGGGCGACGAGCCGGACATCAGTCGGGTGAATTGGGGGTTTGCCGATAATGAGAATACGTTTGCGAGTCGCGGGCAGAAGATGATCTACTGGGGTCCGCTGAAGCCGCTGGAGAACGCGCTGCTGAGGTCGCCGCTGGCCGGGTGGGCGTACGCGGCGAGCAACCTGTACCACAACGGGTACTGGCTGAATACGATCGGCAAGGGACGGGTGCGGAAGGCGCTGCGGACGGAGTGGGGGCGGTTGTGGGCGGAGGGGTATTAGGGGGTTGGGTTTTGGCATGGATGGACAGGATGGACAGGATGGGCGGAGATTTTTGGTTAGAATGGATGGATAAGAGGTTGAGGCGATGCACATAACGGGGATGAGCATTCAA